>NZ_NCUL01000007.1:300000-392299 GCF_002096455.1 Streptococcus oralis subsp. oralis
TTTACAAATTTTACTTGTTTTATTGTTTTTAGTGGTGATTGCATCAGTGATTATGGTTAGTTCTGTGTATGTGGTTCGACAACAATCTGTCGCTATCATAGAACGCTTTGGTAAATACCAAAAGTTGAGCAATAGTGGTATTCATTTACGAGCTCCTTTTGGGATTGATAGGATTGCAGCAAGAGTTCAACTACGCTTGTTGCAAAGTGAGATTGTTGTAGAGACAAAGACGCAAGATAATGTATTTGTAACGATGAATGTGGCAACTCAGTATCGAGTAAATGAAAACAATGTCACAGATGCTTATTATAAATTGATGCGTCCAGAAGCCCAAATTAAATCCTATATTGAAGATGCTTTGCGTTCATCTGTACCAAAGCTAACCCTAGATGAGTTGTTTGAGAAGAAGGATGAAATCGCCTTAGAAGTTCAAAAACAAGTGGCTGAAGAAATGTCTACGTATGGGTATATCATTGTCAAAACGCTGATTACTAAGGTTGAACCTGATGCTGAAGTAAAACAATCAATGAATGAAATTAATGCTGCCCAACGTAAGAGAGTGGCGGCGCAAGAACTTGCTGAAGCAGATAAGATTAAAATCGTGACCGCAGCAGAAGCAGAAGCAGAAAAAGATCGCCTACATGGTGTAGGGATTGCAGAACAGCGTAAAGCAATTGTTGACGGACTAGCTGATTCTATCCAAGAGTTAAAGGGAGCCAATGTTGAGCTAACTGAAGAACAAATCATGTCTATCCTATTAACGAACCAGTATTTAGATACGTTGAATAATTTTGCAGATAAAGAGGGTAATAATACAATCTTCCTACCAGCAAATCCTAATGGAGTCGAGGACATAAGAACTCATATATTATCGGCTTTAAAAGCCAAATAAAAATATGCAGAATAATATAGTTACGACGAATATATGTTTTTTTATTGACAAACGAAATAAAAACGTATACAATTAAGTATTGTAAAGAATAATTTAGGAGAAGAACATGGCTAAGTCGAACTTTGAAAAAGTAGAAGCAGTTGTTGGCTGGGTTCGTGATAAGAAAATCACAGGCTACCGTATCTCTAAAGAAACGAATGCGCGTGAAATGTCTATCATTGCTCTAGCACAAGGACGCGCAAAAGTTAAAAATATTTCATTTGAAACAGCTCTTGGTTTAATCGATTTCTATGAAAAAAATCATGAAAAATTTGAAGATTAAACTGTGGTCACAGGCAGATTCCTGATTCGAGTCTGCCTTTTCTTTACAATTACAAACTAAAAAGACTGCATTCTTTATGCAGTCTTTGTTTATTAGCTGAGATAGCGTTGAAGAAATTCTTTTGTCCGTTCTTCTTTAGGGTTCGTGAAGAGTTCTTCTGGTTTGCCTTCTTCAGCAATGACACCCTTATCCATAAAGATGACACGGTGAGAGACATCGCGAGCGAACTCCATCTCGTGGGTTACGACGATCATGGTCAAGCCTTCTTGAGCCAAATCCTGCATAATTTTGAGAACTTCTCCGACCATTTCTGGGTCAAGGGCAGATGTTGGTTCGTCGAAGAGAATGGCATCAGGATTCATGGAGAGAGCGCGGGCGATAGCCACGCGTTGTTTTTGTCCCCCTGAGAGTTGTTTGGGCTTAGCTTGCCAGTAACGTTCTCCCATACCGACTTTTTCGAGATTCTCTTTGGCAATTTTTTCAGCTTCAGAGTGGTTGCGTTTGAGTACAGTCGTTTGGGCGACGATTGTATTTTCAAGGACATTCAGATTTTCAAAGAGATTGAAAGATTGGAAAACCATACCGAGTTTTTCACGATAATGGGTGAGGTTATAGCCTTTTTCTAAGACATTTTCTCCTCGATAGAGAATCTCTCCCTCTGTAGGTGTTTCTAGTAAATTAATCGAACGAAGGAAGGTTGATTTTCCGCTTCCTGAGCTCCCGATGATGGAAATAACCTCTCCTTTATGGACGGCGAGAGAAATGTCTTTTAGCACTTCGTTTTGCCCATAGGATTTTTTGAGGTGTTTGATTTCAAGGATTGGTTGTGTCATTTTTTCAAATCCTCCGTTTGCATTTGGTTAGCACCTGTAGTGTAAGTATCCATGTCCATACGACGTTCGATGAAGCGTAGGATACGGGTCACAGTAAAGGTGAGGACAAAGTAGATCACGGCGATGATGGTAAAGGTCTGGAAGTATTGATAGGTTTGTGTTGCTACAGTATTTCCTGAGAAATAAAGCTCAACAACTGAAATAACGTTCAATACAGAGGTATCTTTGATATTGATGACAAACTCATTACCAGTAGCAGGTAGAATATTACGGACAACCTGAGGTAGGACAATCTTACGCATGGTTTGATTGTGGGTCATACCGAGAGCAGTTGCAGCTTCAAACTGTCCTTTGTCAACTGCTAGAATACCACCACGAACGATCTCTGTCATGTAGGCACCCGTGTTGATTGAGACGATGAAGATAGCAGCTAGTGTGCGGTCAAGATTGATACCGAAAGCTTGGGCAGTTCCATAGTAGATAACCATGGATTGAACAATCATTGGTGTACCACGGAAGATCTCGATATAGACATTGAGAATCCAACCAACTAGTTTCTGTAGGGCGTACATTGCCTTGTTCTCAGATAGTGGAGCGGTACGGAAGACCCCGATTGCAAGTCCGATAAGGAGACCTGTGATGGTTCCGATAATGGAGATTAAGAGTGTGATACCAGCACCACGCAAGAGTTGTTGCCAGTTTTCAGAAAGGATCTTAGCAACTTGGCTAAAGAAACTACTTTCTTCCTCCGTTGTTGTAGACTCCACAGGTTGCTCTTTGATCATACGATCCATGAGGGCTACTTGTTCATCCTTAGAGATGGTTTCGATGCTCGCGTTGATTTGGCTGATGCGGCTGTCATCTTTACGAAGTCCAATGGCAATAGCTGTATCTTCTTCGCCAGTTTTGAAACCCGGTTGAGGTTGGATCATTTTGAACTTAGCGTTAGCAGACTCAGCGGTCATTGCTTCAGGTCGTTCAGAAACATAGGCATCAATAACACCAGCCTCCAGAGCTTGACGCATTTGGGCGAAGTCACCCATAGCTGTTTCTTTTTTGGCACCTGGAATTTGGGAAATCAGGTCATAAAGATAAACACCTTGTTGAGACGTGATTTTTGCTCCACTAAAGTCCTCTAAAGATTTGGCATTGGCATAGGCAGAGTCCTTTTTTACCAATAGAACCGGTTCGCTAGTATAGTAACTGCTTGAAAAAGCAATTTCTTGTTTGCGTTCAGCGGTTGGGCTCATACCGGCAATGATCATATCAATTTTGCCAGAAGTAAGGGCTGGAACAAGTCCTTCCCATTTGGTTTTCACAACCAAAGGTTCCTTACCAAGGTCTTTGGCAATCTTTTTAGCAATTTGAACATCGTAGCCGTTGGCATATTGGTTGGTACCGTCGATTTTGACGGCGCCGTTACTATCGTCGTCTTGGGTCCAGTTGAAGGGAGCGTAAGCTGCCTCCATTCCGATGCGTAAATATTCGTCGGCTTGGACTTGGCTAACTAGTCCTAAGGTAAGGGCTAGGCTAGCAAGGATAGATAAGCATAATTTTTTCATGTTTTCTCCTATTTCTAGTCTAAAAATGACTCTCTCTATTGTATCTAAAAATAGTGAGATTTTCAATACAAGTAAGCCTTTACTTATAAAAAATGATATAATGGTAAAAAGATTGAAAGGGAACCGATTATGAAAAAAAGATGGCTGTTGGCTTTGGTGTTTGCTTATTTATTATTTATACCGAGCCTGGTTTTTGCAGTAGACTTTGATATCTTGTCCTATCAGGGTGATTTGAATATTCATGCAGATAATACTGCAATTTTTAAGGAAACAATTACCTACCGCTTTGGAGATGATTATAATGGTCAGTTAGTTGGACTCGGAAAAGCTGGGAAAATGCCAGAAGGATTTGACATTGATCCCGACCCAACTGTTCAGGTCTCTAAAAATGGAAGAATTGTTCAAAATGCTTCCTTCTATACTATGGAGGAAGAGGATGGCTACAAGGTAAAAATTTACAATGCTGGATATGCCGGAGATACTGTTCGGGTAACGGTTACCTGGAAACTAACAAACCTTCTCTTCTTATATAAGGATATCGCAGAGTTAAATTGGCAACCCTTGACCGATAGTACCGGAGACATCAAAGAGATTGAGTTTAAGGTTAGCTCTGATACTCCAGCAGAAAAACTTTATTTTCATGCAGGCCAACTCCTAAGGGACTCTAGTGTTGAAAAAACAAATAATCTCTATCATGTCAAGATGAAAGATCTTCCTAGAAAGAGACAAATCGAATTACACGCATACTGGCCGAGAAGTGCTTTTGCAGGAGCTCCAGATCAAGGATTAGAGGAAGAAAGTTTAACCGATTTTAACCGGATTGAAAGCAATATAGCGACAGAAAAAGCGCAAAGTGAGATTATGATGAAATGGGTGTTCCCTGTCATTTTTATGAGTCTCTTGCTTTTAGTTCCTCTCTTCTATAGGATGTTTCGTCAGAGTACAAGCATTAAAAAGGTCTTTCCAAAAGATCACAGGCTTTATGAGCCACCGATGGATTTGCCTCCAATGGTTCTAGCAGAAGCAGTGTATTCAACTTCCTTAGAGGAAGTCAATCCCCTAAACAAATCAGGGTTTGGTAAATTTACTTTTGAACGTTTGATTCAGGCAACCTTATTGGATTTAGTCGATCGAGGTCATTTATCTATTTTTCAAGGGGATGAGGAACCTTATGTGCGCATTATCAGTGAAAAGGGGTTGTCTAATTTTGAGAAGGAATGCCTGCGCATGACTTTGTCAAATAAGAAAGAATTGGCTATTTCAGAGCTCTTCCCTGATTACCAAGTCTCCTCTTCCCTTTACCGTGGTGCCAAAGAGTCAGATGAAAAACATATCCGAGAAACAGGCTCGCGTCTCAAACGCTCCTTTGAAGGAAGACTTCAACGCATTCAGTCTTGTGTCAAGGATAAGGTCCATGTACTTCGTATTCCCAGCTATTATCGTCCCTTGACAAGCGGGGAACGCCGTCTTGCTCTCGGGATGCGAGTCTGTTCAGCCATAACAGCTCTAGGTGGACTGCTTTTCTTTTACTATAGCTGGAAAACACATGGTTTCTTTTCGATCCCATTTCTACTCTTAGGTTTGACAGGATTAGGGGCTAGTTTCTGGGTTTATCTTGCCACGCGAGGAGCCTATCGCGATGGAGTTCTAACAGAGGAAGGAGCGGAGATCTTCTATCTCTGGACGAGTTTTGAAAATATGCTTCGGGATATCGCTCATCTGGATCAAGCCGAGTTAGAGAGCATCGTCCTTTGGAACCGTCTCCTGGTCTATGCGACTCTCTTTGGTTATGCCAAGAAGGTGAGCAAGTTAATGAAAGTCCGCCATATTCAGCTTGAAAATCCAGATTTGAATCTTTATGTAGCCTATGGTTGGCACTCACAGTTCGACACCTCAACTGCACAAATCAAGCAATATACTGCTGTAGCGAATACAGCTAGCAATTACTCTGTATCTTCTGGAAGTGGAAGTTCAGGTGGAGGATTCTCAGGAGGCGGAGGCGGTGGTAGCATCGGCGCCTTCTAAAAAATCTATCGCAACATCCGAAATTATGCTATAATAGAGAACAGAAAAAGGAGTAATGTATGTATTTTATTGAAATTTTGAAGTCAATCTTTTTTGGGATTGTTGAAGGAATTACAGAATGGTTGCCCATTTCAAGTACTGGCCACTTGATCTTGGTTGAAGAATTTGTACAATATAAGGACCAAAATGAAGCCTTCATGTCTATGTTTAATGTTGTCATTCAGCTCGGCGCTATCTTAGCGGTTATGGTCATTTACTTTAACAAGCTTAATCCTTTCAAACCTGGTAAAACTAAGGTAGAAGTCCGTCGAACTTGGCAATTGTGGTCAAAAGTCTTGGTTGCAACCTTGCCTTTGCTCTTGGTTTTTAAACTAGATGATTGGTTTGATGCCAACTTCCATAACATGGTTTCAGTTGCAATCATGCTGATTATCTATGGGGTTGCCTTTATCTACCTTGAAAAACGAAATAAGGCGCAAGCCATTGAACCAACAGTAACAGAGCTAGACAAGTTGCCTTATAAAACAGCCCTTTACATTGGGCTCTTCCAAGTCCTCGCCCTCTTCCCGGGAACGAGCCGTTCAGGTGCGACTATCGTTGGTGGTTTGTTGAATGGAACAAGCCGCTCAGTCGTAACAGAGTTTACCTTCTATCTCGGAATTCCTGTTATGTTCGGAGCTAGTGCTTTAAAGATTTTCAAATTTATCAAAGCAGGTCAACTTTTGAGTTTTGGTCAACTATTCTTACTTCTTGTAGCCATGGGTGTTGCCTTTGGAGTCAGCATGGTTGCTATTCGTTTCTTGACCAGCTATGTGAAGAAACACGACTTTACACTCTTTGGGAAATACCGTATCGTACTCGGTAGTGTCTTGTTGCTCTATAGTTTTGTGCGTTTGTTTGTATAAGAAAAAAGCTTGAGGGAATTTTCCTTCAAGCTTTTTAAAATCCTGTCACTGTAATTCCTAGTAAACGGATACCTTTTTCTTTGTCAGCTAGTTCTTCGTAGAGTTGAAGGGCAGTTTGAGAAATCTGACTAGTGTCCTGTGTTGCTTGTGGGAGGCTTTTTCGTCTAGTCAGAGTGGAAAAGTCAGCATATCGTATTTTTAGGATAATGATTTTTCCAGCTTTGTCCTGCTTGCTGAGATTGTGAGCTACCTTTTCGGAGAGAAGAGTCAGCTCTTTTTTAATGTCTTCTTCTACTTGTAGGATCTTTCCGTAGGTTTTTTCCTTGCCAATGGACTTACGAATGCGATCGGACTTGACCGGTGAGTTATGAATGCCCCTTGCCTTTCGATAAAGCTCATAACCGAGTCTGCCGAACCGATCGATTAAAGTGACTTCTGAGACATCCAATAAGTCTGCACCAGTATAAATGCCCATTTCATGAAGGCGTTCAACTGTTTTTTTGCCCACGCCATGAAATTTAGCAATGTCCATTTGTTTGAGGAAGTCTTGGGCTTGATCTGGGAGAATCACTGTCAAACCATGTGGTTTTTGATAGTCACTAGCCATTTTAGCTAAGAATTTGTTATAGGAAACACCTGCAGAAGCAGTCAGGTGTAGCTCCTGCCAGATATCTTGTTGGATGAGGCGGGCTATTTTGACTGCAGACTTGATACCGAGTTTATTTTCCGTCACATCCAAGTATGCCTCGTCAATACTCATAGGTTCAATCAAATCAGTGTAGCGTTTAAAAATAGCTCGAATCTCAAGCCCCACTGCCTTATACTTTTCATAATTTCCAGAGATAAAGGCAGCTTGGGGACAGCGCTCATAAGCTTCTTTAGAGCTCATGGCCGAATGAACACCAAAAGCTCGTGCCTCGTAGCTACAGGTAGAAACGACACCACGCCCACCTGTTTGTCTGGGGTCGCTTCCAATGATAACAGGTTTGCCCTTTAACTTAGGATTATCTCTGATTTCCACCGCAGCAAAAAAGGCATCCATGTCGATATGGATGATTTTTCTGGACAAATCATTTATCAATGGAAATATGAGCATTCCAATCCCTTTCTAGTGTCATTTTCTATTTATTATACCCTTTTTTCTGAAAAAATGGGAAAGTTCAACCTGACTTTCAAAAATATAATACAGATAAGAACAAAAAAGAGACTGTATTATAAAAGAAAGCGTCTAAAATGCTGATTTTCTCTTGTTGAAATCGGTTACTGTATGGTATACTTGTCTCAAGAATGTAACAGATGACTGTTACTAGAAAAAAGAGGACATTAACATGGTTGTTAAGACAGTTGTTGAAGCACAAGATATTTTTGATAAAGCTTGGGAAGGCTTCAAAGGCGTAGATTGGAAAGAAAAAGCAAGTATTTCTCGCTTCGTTCAAGCTAACTACACACCTTACGATGGAGATGAAAGTTTCCTTGCTGGACCAACAGAACGTTCACTTCACATCAAAAAAATCGTAGAAGAAACAAAAGCACACTACGAAGAAACTCGTTTCCCAATGGACACTCGTCCAACATCTATTGCTGATATTCCTGCTGGATTTATCGACAAAGAAAATGAAGTTATCTTCGGTATCCAAAACGATGAACTCTTCAAATTGAACTTCATGCCAAAAGGTGGTATCCGTATGGCTGAAACTACTTTGAAAGAAAATGGATACGAACCAGATCCAGCTGTTCACGAAATCTTCACTAAATACGTAACAACAGTTAACGACGGTATTTTCCGTGCTTACACTTCAAACATTCGTCGTGCTCGTCACGCTCACACTGTAACTGGTCTTCCAGATGCCTACTCACGTGGACGTATCATCGGTGTTTACGCACGTCTTGCTCTTTACGGTGCAGACTACTTGATGCAAGAAAAAGTAAACGACTGGAATGCGATCAAAGAAATCGATGAAGAAACAATCCGTCTTCGTGAAGAAGTAAACCTTCAATACCAAGCATTGCAACAAGTTGTTCGCTTGGGTGACCTTTACGGAGTTGATGTCCGCAAACCAGCGATGAACACGAAAGAAGCCATCCAATGGGTTAACATCGCCTTCATGGCTGTCTGCCGTGTTATCAATGGTGCTGCTACATCTCTAGGACGTGTGCCAATCGTATTGGATATCTTTGCAGAACGTGACCTTGCTCGTGGTACATTTACTGAATCAGAAATCCAAGAGTTCGTTGATGATTTCGTTATGAAACTTCGTACAGTTAAATTTGCTCGCACAAAAGCTTATGACCAATTGTACTCAGGTGACCCAACCTTCATCACAACTTCTATGGCTGGTATGGGTAACGACGGTCGTCACCGTGTTACTAAGATGGACTACCGTTTCTTGAACACTCTTGACAACATCGGTAACTCTCCAGAGCCAAACTTGACAGTTCTTTGGACTGACAAATTGCCATACAACTTCCGTCGCTACTGTATGCATATGAGCCACAAACACTCTTCTATCCAATACGAAGGTGTAACAACAATGGCTAAAGACGGATACGGAGAAATGAGCTGTATCTCATGCTGTGTGTCACCACTTGACCCAGAAAACGAAGATCAACGTCACAACATCCAGTACTTCGGTGCTCGTGTAAACGTTCTTAAAGCCCTTCTTACTGGTTTGAACGGTGGTTACGACGATGTTCACAAAGACTACAAAGTATTTGACATCGATCCTATCCGTGACGAAGTTCTTGAATTTGAATCAGTTAAAGCGAACTTTGAAAAATCTCTTGACTGGTTGACTGACACTTACGTAGATGCTTTGAACATCATCCACTACATGACTGACAAGTACAACTACGAAGCTGTTCAAATGGCCTTCTTGCCAACTAAACAACGCGCTAACATGGGATTCGGTATCTGTGGATTCGCTAATACAGTTGATACATTGTCAGCTATCAAGTACGCTACTGTTAAACCAATCCGTGATGAAAATGGCTACATCTACGATTACGAAACAATCGGTGAATACCCACGTTGGGGTGAAGATGACCCACGTTCAAACGAATTGGCAGAATGGTTGATCGAAGCTTACACAACTCGTCTACGTAGCCACAAACTTTACAAAGACGCAGAAGCTACTGTATCACTTTTGACTATCACATCTAACGTTGCTTACTCTAAACAAACTGGTAACTCACCAGTCCACAAAGGTGTATACCTCAACGAAGATGGTTCTGTGAACTTGTCTAAACTTGAATTCTTCTCACCAGGTGCTAACCCATCTAACAAAGCTAAAGGTGGATGGTTGCAAAACTTGAACTCACTTGCTAGCCTAGACTTTGGTTACGCAGCTGACGGTATCTCATTGACAACTCAAGTTTCTCCACGTGCTCTTGGTAAGACTCGTGACGAACAAGTTGATAACTTGGTAACAATCCTTGATGGTTACTTCGAAAACGGTGGACAACACGTTAACTTGAACGTTATGGACTTGAACGATGTTTACGAAAAGATCATGTCAGGTGAAGACGTTATCGTACGTATCTCTGGATACTGTGTGAACACTAAATACCTCACTCCAGAACAAAAAACTGAATTGACACAGCGTGTCTTCCACGAAGTTCTTTCAATGGATGACGCATTGAGCTAATATTCAATTAGAATGAAAAGAAAGCCAGTCAAAATGACTGGCTTTTTACTATAATATCAAAGATTGGCCTAATTGTAGATATAATATATATTAAGTTATTTATATCAGTTTACCGATATAAATAGTTCAAAATTGAATGGCTAGGTTATAGAATGGTGCAAATACGTGTATTTTTAAGTTAATATACTTGAATAGATTGTATTGAAATGTTATAATATATCAGATAAACTCTAATTAGTAATAGAGATTGTCAGAATGGCATGTTTTAATCTCACAGGGGGATTAAAATTAGAAATTTCATATAGAAAAGAGGGAAAGAAATGTCGACAAGCAAAACGTCAAGAATGCTATCTAAATTTTCTGCGTTAGCTTTTGCTATTTTAGGTCTAGCTTCTGTTTTGATAGGCGTTGTTAGAGCAGATAATCCTGTTTCAAAAGAATTGACACAAGTAATTACAGGCATCGATCTATTAGATGCTTCAGATACTAAGCAAAATGTGAGTTCAGAAGGAGATTTCTCGCTTCGTACGAATTTAGCATATAAGCTTCGCGTGACTTTTGATCTCAAACAGTATAATGAACATCTGAATAATGGAGATTATTTTACCTTTGATATACCTGCTCCTATGGCAGTTTATGAGGGGAGTCAGGATTTAATTGATCCGACAACAAAAGTTACTATTGGAGAAGCTGAAGTGACTTCAAATGGTACTGATCAAGGTGGGAAAGCAAAAATCACCTTGAAAAATTTGGATAAATACCTAGAGAAAACTGGTGGAGATAAGGTAAAGGATGTGTCAGGGAATTTTTCTGTTTCTTTTAGATTCTTAAAGGATCAGAATAAAACCCGCATTAATTTTAATTCATCCTCATTGAAGCAAGAAGTGACTCACATTTATTCATCAAAAACAATCGATGGTCCCAAAGTTGGTACTGAAAATTACGCTAAAATTGGGGGTCGTGCTGCCCTTGAAAATTGGAACTCTCCAAAACTGGCTGAGATTGGTTCGGTTAGCAAGGGAGATGCATGGTCTACCTGGCGTGTACGTGTAAATACAGAGAAACAAGACTTAGGACAAAATATTGTATTACATGATACTATACCAAATGATGATACTAGTTACACTCCCGCCCAGTATATTCCTGAGACTCTAAAAGTGTATAAGGCAAATATCACTGTTGGGACTTCTGCTGTTCCAGATGATGCAGTATTGTTAACGGAGGGACAAGACTATACCGTTTCGTGGAACGAAAACTATACTTCATTCGATATCATTTTTAAAGATGGAACGACCTCTTATATAGTATCTTATAACACAACAACTCCTAATGATGGAAGTAAAGTAGGAAATAGGGTTGCACTGTCATTGGCTGACGGGACTAAATTAGCACAGAACACAAGTCGTCCGGGAGCACTTGATATGACAGCTGAGGCGACATCTTTGATTTCTGGTACGATTGTAGCATCTACTGCTTACCAAATTAAGATTCATAAGACTGATGCCTTCACTCTTGCTCCAGTTTCGGGTGCAGTATATACTGTGACAGCAGCAGATGATGCAAGTGAAACAACAGAAGTGACTACGAATGAAAAAGGAGTAGCGCTTACGAAAACTTATGATCAGAAATGGGAAGGTAAAACGTTTAAGATCAAAGAGAAGACTGCTCCATCAGGCTATAAACTAGATGAAAAAGAGTATACAGTCAAACTCGGTGCTGCGGGTTCTACTATTCATCTTAAAGACGAACCTGTTCCAGCTGTATTCAATGTGACGGCTAAGAAAGTAGTAGAAGGACGTGCAGATAAGCTTCCAAAAGCAGATGAGTTTACCTTTAACCTGTTTACTGCAGAGAACTTGAAGGATCCAGTAGCCACAGCAAAATCAAAAGCTGATGGGACTATTACCTTTGAGAATCTCCAAGTAAAAGGTGCGGGAACTTATCACTACATCATCAAAGAAGACACTTCAACAGCAGTTGCAGGCGTTACATTTGATACAGAAGCCAAGGAAGTTACTGTAGCAGCAACTTTCCAAAGTGGAGTTTTAACAGCAACTGTCACATCTGCAGAACCAACTTTCACTAACACCTATAAAGCAACTCCAGCTAAAGAAACTATCACAGCTAAGAAAGTCTTGAACGGTAAAGACCTTGAAGCTGATAAATACGAATTCGAACTTAAAAAAGGTGACAAAGTTGTTTCAACAGCTAAAAACGCTGCAGACGGCACCGTTACTTTCAAAGAAATTGAGTTCGAAACAGCAGGTGATTACACTTACACTATCACTGAAAAAGCGGGTAGTGAAAAAGGTGTGACATACGATACTGCTAAACACGAAGTTAAGGTAAAAGTTACAGATAACGGCCAAGGTCAACTTGTTGCAACTGTTACAGGTAACAACCCAACCTTCACCAACACTTATAAAGCAGCTCCAGCAAAAATTGCTATCGAAGCTAAAAAAGTTTTGAATGGTAAAGAGCTAGAGATAGATGAGTTTGAGTTTGAACTGAAAGAGGGTGACAAGGTTGTTGCGACAGCAAAGAATGCTGCGGGTGGATTGATTCGTTTTTCTGAAATTAGCTATTCAACAGCAGGAGTATATAACTACACTATTACAGAAAAGGTTGGCAATAAACTTGGTGTAACTTATGATAAAACAGAACATCCAGCAACTGTAGAAGTGAAAGATAATGGCGAAGGTCAACTTGTCGCGACAGTTACAAGTGAAACACCAGTTTTCGTTAATGACTATAAAGCGGAACCTGCGCAGGCTACAATCAAAGCTAAGAAAGTCTTGAAAGGAAAAGCGCTTGAAGCTGATGCTTATACTTTCGAACTGAAAGAAGGTTCAGACCTTGTAGCTACGGCTAAGAATACTGCCTCAGGAGAAGTTGTCTTCAACGTCACTTTCTCAGCAGCAGGCGATTACGCTTACACTATTACTGAAAAAGCTGGTGACGATAAAACAATCACTTATGATCAAACTGCGTATGAAGTGTTCGTCACTGTTGCGGATGATGGTAAAGGCCAATTGGTTGCGACTGTAGAAGTTGCGGATACAGAACGGGTCTTCACAAATATTTATACAGCACCAGCTCCAACAGCTACATCAGCAACACTTGAGTTTACGAAAGAATTGACTGGTCGTACTTTGGTTGATGGTGAGTTCCAATTTGAATTGTACAAAGATGGACAAAAAATTGATACAAAAACAAACCAAGGTGGAAAAGTAACATTTAATGCAATCAACTATGATGCAGAAGGTGAGTATACTTATACGGTAAAAGAAGTGAATGCTGGAGCAACTGGTATTACTTATGATACAGATAAGACTGCAAAGGTAAAAGTAACCAAAGATGTAGCAACCAACACTTTGAAGGCAGCTGTTGAATATCCAGCAGGTAGTGTCTTCAAGAATAGCTTCAAAGCACCAGCGGTAGAAGCTACGATTGAAGCAACTAAGAAACTTGAAGGTAAAGAACTTGCGGCTGACGCTTATACTTTCGAATTGAAAGAGAAAGGCGCAGTTGTAGCTACAGCTAAGAATACTGCCGAAGGTAAAGTAGCCTTTGTTCGTTCATTCGAAGAAGCAGGTACTTACACTTATACCTTGGTTGAAAAAGTTGGTACTGAAGAGGGTATTGAATACGATAAGACGGAGCATATCGTAACAGTCACTGTAGTTGCGGATGATCAAGGTCTCTTGACTGCAAAGGTTTCGTATGCCAATGGTAAAGAAGTTGTATTTACAAATAAATACACTGTTCCAACACCAACGCCAGAACCAAATCCAGCTCCAAATAATCCAGGAACAACGCCAGATCCAGCACCAACACCAGATCCAACGCCAAATAATCCAGGAACAAATCCAACTCCAGGAACAGAACCAAGTGATCCAGGACAAAAAGAGGATCCAAAACCAGCACCTCCAGCTACTGAGACTAAAGGTAAAGCTGAACTTCCAAACACAGGGGAAGCAACCTCTATCCTTTCTGCGCTTGGATTTGTAGTCTTGGCATTGAGTGGATTGGTATTCTTCGTAAAACGCAAAGCTTAAGCTTTTGTAGAAGAAACATGAAACTTGGTAAGTGAGAATATTTCTTCTCTCTTAAACTTGATAGAGAAAGTCTCTAGAAAATTCGTTTTCTAGGGGCTTTTTTTGTACTTCAAAAAATTTTTTAAAAATAGTCAAATTTGGTCAAAAACTATTGACTTTTACTGACCAATGTGATATAGTAGGAACATAAGGAAAATGAATTCCTTAGAAAACTTCATTTTCAATGATTCTATTTCTTGAAAATGTACGATAGATACCCTAGAAAGGGGTGAGGCCTATGTTAAATCTAACAGACTTTGAAAAGAAGATGATAAAAGGCTTATTTAAGAAAGAAAAACCAGAAATTATACGTAGGGTAGCTAGTTAGCTAGTCTAAAATTTTTAAAACAAAGGTCAAAGATAGTCAATATCAGAGATCGCATATAATTAAGAATAAACGAGGTAAAGAATATGAACAACAACTTTAATAACTTTAACAACATGGATGATTTATTTAACCAATTGATGGGTGGTATGCGAGGATATAGTTCTGAAAACCGTCGCTACTTGATTAATGGACGTGAAGTGACACCTGAGAAATTTGCTCACTATCGTGCAACTGGGAAATTACCAGGAAATGCAGAAGTTGATGGACAAATGCAACAACACGTTTCAGGTATGAAACAAGACGGTGTCCTTGCTAAACTAGGTCGTAACTTGACAGCGGAAGCTCGTGAGGGTAAGTTGGATCCTGTTATCGGACGAAACAAGGAAATTCAAGAAACATCTGAAATCCTCTCACGTCGTACGAAAAATAATCCTGTTCTAGTTGGAGATGCAGGTGTTGGTAAGACAGCCGTTGTCGAAGGTCTAGCGCAAGCCATTGTGAATGGAGATGTTCCAGCTGCTATTAAGAACAAGGAAATTATTTCCATTGACATCTCAGGTCTTGAGGCTGGTACTCAATACCGTGGTAGCTTTGAAGAAAACGTTCAAAACTTAGTCAATGAAGTGAAAGAAGCAGGGAATATTATCCTCTTCTTTGATGAAATTCACCAAATCCTTGGCGCTGGCTCAATCGGTGGAGATAGTGGTTCTAAAGGTCTTGCAGATATTCTCAAACCAGCTCTCTCTCGTGGTGAGTTGACAGTGATTGGGGCAACGACTCAAGACGAATACCGTAACACCATCTTGAAGAATGCAGCTCTTGCTCGTCGTTTCAACGAAGTCAAGGTCAATGCTCCTTCAGCAGAGGATACTTTTAAAATCCTTCAAGGGATTCGTGATCTTTATCAACAACACCACAATGTTATCTTGCCAGATGAAGTCTTAAAAGCAGCAGTTGATTATTCCATCCAGTACATTCCTCAACGCAGCCTGCCAGATAAGGCTATCGACCTTGTCGATGTAACGGCTGCTCACTTGGCAGCTCAACATCCTGTAACAGATGTTCATGCTGTTGAACGGGAAATTGAGGCAGAAAAAGACAAGCAAGAAAAAGCAGTTGAGGCAGAAGACTTTGAAGCAGCTCTCAATGCTAAAACACGTATTGCAGAATTAGAGAAAAAAGTCGAAAACCACACAGAAGACATGAAAGTGACTGCAAGCATCAACGATGTGGCTGAATCTGTGGAACGAATGACAGGTATCCCAGTTTCACAAATGGGAGCATCAGATATCGAACGTTTGAAAGATATGGCTCATCGCTTGGAACACAAGGTTATCGGCCAAGACAAGGCGGTTGAAGCTGTAGCTCGTGCTATCCGTCGTAACCGTGCTGGTTTTGATGAAGGCAATCGCCCAATCGGTAGCTTCCTCTTTGTAGGTCCAACTGGGGTTGGTAAGACAGAACTTGCTAAGCAATTAGCGCTCGATATGTTTGGTACTAAAGATGCGATCATCCGCTTGGATATGTCTGAATACAGTGACCGCACAGCCGTATCTAAATTAATCGGTACAACAGCAGGTTATGTTGGGTATGATGACAATAGCAATACCTTGACAGAACGTGTTCGTCGCAATCCTTATTCTATCATTCTCTTGGACGAAATTGAAAAGGCTGATCCTCAAGTAATCACCCTTCTCCTCCAAGTATTGGATGACGGTCGTTTGACCGATGGTCAAGGAAATACAGTGAACTTCAAGAACACGGTCATTATCGCGACATCAAATGCTGGATTTGGCTATGAAGCTAACTTGACAGAAGATGCAGATAAACCAGAATTAATGGATCGTTTGAAACCATACTTCCGTCCAGAGTTCCTTAACCGCTTTAACGCAGTTATCGAGTTCTCACACTTGAATAAGGAAGACCTTTCTAAGATTGTGGACTTGATGTTGGCGGAAGTCAACCAAACCTTGGCTAAGAAAGACATTGATTTGGAAGTCAGCCAAGCAGCTAAGGACTTTATCACAGAAGAAGGCTATGACG
Source organism: Streptococcus oralis subsp. oralis (assembly GCF_002096455.1). GTDB lineage: Bacteria > Bacillota > Bacilli > Lactobacillales > Streptococcaceae > Streptococcus > Streptococcus oralis_CY. The sequence goes on from NZ_NCUL01000007.1 coordinate 316,652, forward strand.
AAGTTATGGGTGTTCGTCCTCTCCGTCGCGTGGTTGAACAACAAATTCGTGATAAGGTAACAGATTTCCACTTGGATCATCTAGATGCCAAACATTTGGAAGCAGATATGGAAGATGGCGTTTTGGTCATTCGTGAAAAAGCCTAACTTACGATTTTGAGAATAAAAAAAGAAGGAACTGGCTAAAAGCTGGTTCCTTTTGTGTTTAGATGATATGGCGTTCAAAGGCATCATCTGAGATTCCTTGTTCCAGGATGAGTTTTGCCCATTCTTTAGCAGAAAAGAGGCTGTGGTCCTTGTAGTTTCCGCAAGATTCGATGGTTGTTCCAGGAACATCTTCCCAAGTAGTGGTTTCAGCAATTTCCTTGAGCGAATCCTTAATAACAGCAGCAATTTCAGCACTGGTATGGCGTCCCCACATAATCATGTGGAAGCCTGTACGGCAACCAAATGGCGAACAGTCAATCATGCCGTCGATGCGGGTACGGATGAGTTTGGCTAAGAGGTGCTCAATGGTGTGAAGCCCTGCTGTAGGGATTGAGTCTTCGTTTGGTTGTACCAAGCGGATATCAAAGTTGGAGATGACATCTCCCTTTGGCCCTGTTTCTTCTCCAATCAAGCGAACATAGGGTGCTTTGACAATGGTGTGGTCAAGTTCAAAACTTTCAACAATAACTTCTTTTGACATGGTAGTTCCTTTCAGTTTTCTTCTTTCATTATATCATAAAGGGTGCTGTTGATGGAGTTTGATAAATGACTTTTTTGGTACTAGAATGATAATAAAGTCTCTATACATAAACCTCAGAACTATAAAGAAAGAATGGAGAGAAGAATACCTTGTGAAAGAAAAGTTTAGTTTTTCTAGTGGAACTAAGGTGACTTTTGAAAAGTGGGCCAACTTTTTCTGAAATTTCTGTTTAATCTCTGAACTAATTCTGAACTAGATTGGGTATACTGGAGAAAATAAAGATAAAGGAGTTCAGTATGGAACATATTGTAAAAATTGATCGTGTTTCTAAAAAATATGGAGACAAGCAAATTTTAAAGGATATTTCTTTTACAGCTAGGAGTGGTCGCATTACGGCTTTTCTAGGACATAATGGTGCAGGAAAAAGCTCGACCTTGAGGATTCTCTTGGGCTTAGATCGGGCGACAGCAGGAACTGCGACTTTTGATGGACAAACCTATCAGTCAATGATTTATCCTCTCAAAACAGTAGGTGCAGCTTTTGATGGTATTGGCGGTCTGCCAAATCGAAAGGTCTATGACCACTTGAGGATTATTGCGGCGAGTAATGCTATTCCCAAGTCTCGGATCGATGAGGTTTTAGAGATGACTGGGATTGCTCATAAGAGGAAGGACCTCTTGTCAAGCCTGTCTCTGGGGGAAGGTCAGCGGTTGGGTTTGGCAGCAGCTTTGCTGGGAGATCCTCAGTTTCTTATATTAGATGAGCCGACCAATGGACTGGATCCAAGTGGGATTAAGTGGTTTAGAAAGTTCATCCGTCAGCAGGCTGATTTAGGGAAAACGGTACTTCTATCTTCTCATATCCTATCAGAGGTGCAAATGGTGACAGATGATGTAGTCTTGATTCATCATGGGCAAATTATTGAGCAGGGACGATTGGAAGAGGTGCTGCAAGATTCAGACAGTCTAGAAGACCTCTTTTTTGACTTGACAGAGGAGGCTTAAGATGAAAGAAACGATGTCCTTATTGCATTCAGAATGGTTGAAAATTTGCTCAACTAAGGCTTTCAGAGTGAGTATGGCCTTCATGCTGCTCTTGGTGCCTGTCGTATCCTGGTTGGAGGGCCGACAGTATCTGTCTATCGGCTTGGATGCTACACCTGAGACGGTTCCTAATCTGATAAACGCCATTGATCCGCTGGAATATCTAGGTCTCAACGGGGCTTCTATGGCGGTCATGGTTTTGGTCATTTTAGCTGGAATTTTGGGAGCTATGGAATTTCAGTCTCATAGCTTGAGAACCAGTCTCTTGACCTGTAATAACCGCCTGAAGTTGCTTGTGGGGAAACTCATGACCTTTGCTTGCTTTTCTCTTGCCACTAGCTTTTTATCAATCTACTTTAGTTATATGGTCATGCATCTGGCTTTAGGAAAGGAAGGGCTTGATCCGATTTTGCTCAATCAGGCAGCTTGGAGTTTGATTTTGTGGAAAACCTTATCTCTAACCTTATTGGGAATCCTTTCGTTTTTGTTAGGTTTATTGGCTCGGACCATGCTAGTTCCTCTGCTTTTTCTCGTACCCCAAATCTATAATTTAGGAAACTACCTAGCTGCTCACACGAGTTGGGGAGCTTATCTGCCCCAGCCCGCAGGAGAGTTATTTGTTGCAACGCCGACTTCCCAATATGCCAACAATCCCTTGCAAGGACTCTTGATACTAAGCGTATGGTTGCTAGTTATCGGCGTCATGGCCTCTCTGCGCTTTTTGAAGACGGATTTAGGAGGACGCTACTGATGATAAAAGCTCTGCTTAAAAGTGAATGGATTAAGTTTCGTTCTTACTATCTCGTTCTTGGTGCCGCCTTTGTGGCTCTGGTAGTCGTTCCTTTTTTTCTGATGAATCTTGACTACAGTCAGACAGCAGTTGGCCAGACAAAGGCTCTGAGTGAAGCTTTGCATGCTCTCTATCTGGCGCAGCCTGTCATCGTCATCTTTACTTCCCTCTATTTTGCCCAGGAGTTTGTCAAGTCTGGGATGCGAACGAATTTTCTAACCGTATCAAATAGAAAGGCTTGGTTGGCTGGGAAATTCCTTTTTCTGGCCGTTCTGCTCTTGGTTCTCTACAGTGTCATGATAGGCAGCTGTTTCTTTGTTATGCTGGCTCGATTTGACCTAGACTTTAGCTGGCCCTTACTGGGGAAATTCCTCTATTACAGCTCTTTTGGTCTTCTCAGCAATCTTTTTCTGGCTCTTTTAGCTGCTGGCCTCGCTTTGCTCTTTCAATCTTGGGTTGTGCCGGTGTCGGTGCTATTTCCTCTCTTGATTGGTCTTAGCCGTTTATTGGCAACTTTTATCAAAGAAGCAAAGTACCTGCCCGATCTGGCTACGCTAAATCTTTTTGAGTTTGAAGGGCTTCAGCATTCAATAGATCTATCAGGGTTGGGAATACAGCTGTTCTGGCTAGCTTTGATTTGGAGCTCTGCTATATTCTTGACCTTGAAACGAGATGTTCGCTAGAGGTATGCTATAATGGAAATCATGAGACAGTATCGTATTTTGGTGGTTGATGACGACCGGAGCATTTTAAAGCTGGTGAAAAACGTCCTAGAGCTCGATGCTTATGACGTGACGACGCTTGATCGGATAGAAGAGCTAGAGCTGACGGATTTTGTAGGATATGATTTGATTCTGCTAGATGTGATGATGGCGCCTGTTAATGGTTTTGAGCTGTGTTCCTACATTCGTCCTCATCTTTCGTGTCCAATTATCTTTCTGACGGCTAAGGAGTTAGAGGCGGACAAGGTGGAAGGGCTCTTTCGCGGAGCAGATGACTATATTGTCAAACCTTTTGGGACCAAAGAATTGCTGGCGCGTGTCAGAGCTCATCTTCGGCGGGAGGAAAGACGGGAGGAGCGCTATTCCGAAATTGCTTCTTGTCAATTTTATCCAGAGCTCTATGAAGTTGCCTGTTTTGGTAAAGTCTTGAAATTTTCAGAGCGAGAGTTTAAGTTGCTACATTTACTAGCTAGCAATCCCAAGCAGACCTTTTCAGCTGAACGCCTGCATACCTTGCTTTACCCAGAAAGCTCAGAAACACAGCTTCGCTCTATCTCAGAATACGTATATCAGATTCGCCAAAAATGCAAACAAGAAGGTCTGCAAGCAATCGCAACAGTGAGAGGAGTAGGCTATAGATGGCAATTAGAACCCGAAATTTCAAAAGCCTAGTCTGGACAACTAGCTTGAAAATCGTCTTTTTTCATGTTTTGATTTTTGTGCTTATAGGCTATGAATTTACGCAAGGAAGTGATTACGTTCTTTTCACCTTGTTCTTCTGGGCAGGGAGCTTGCTGCTGATTACTTTTTATCATATTTTGAAATTGCTCCGAAAAATCGACAGGGAAATAAAAATGCTAAAGAGCGAGAAGCTTTTAGAAGAAAATCAAAGTCAGCTTTTTCGGATTGAGGAAATGCTAGAAGTTTATAGCGATTTACGGAGCAGCCACCAAGAAAATGCTCATCTTCTAGAAAGAGAGCAGCAGCATAATCAGGAGTTGATTTTACAGCTATCAGCGACATCGCACGATTTGAAGACGCCCCTAACTGTAATTAAGGGGAATGCTGAACTCTTGGAATTGGCGCAGTTAGGCCAGCCACAGGCAGACTATGCTTCTGAGATTTTGCAGGCCAGTCACAAGATGGAAGAGTATTGTGGCTCTTTGATTGATTACGCTAAGACTTTTCAGATTGATTCTAATCAGTTCATTCAGCTTTCCTTAGGGGATTTTTTGGCTTATCTACAGGATGATTGGGCACTGTTCAGCAAACAGGAAAGCTATCATTTTTATCTCCAAGAAGATTGTGATCTTAGCTTGAGATTGTCCATTCATTTGGACTATCTCAAGCGGGCTTTGCTCAATATCTTACTGAATGCGCTTGAACATGCTAATCAGGACCAAAAGGAAGTCAAGCTAACGGTATCAGTGCAGCAGGACCAGTTGGTTTTTGCTATCTGGAACAATGGCCCTGCATTTTCTGAGGAGATGCTGCTGGGAGCAGAACTGCTCTTTTACCAGAGTGACCAAAGCCGCAATTCAACTAATCCCCATCATGGTATCGGCTTAGCCTTTTCTAAGCAGGTAGCTCTCTTGCATGGTGGTCGTCTGACCCTGCTCAATCTAGACCAAGGAGGAGCCTGTGTCGAGTTGACAATTTCATTGAAATAAATGAGAATGGAAAATCATAAAAACGCATAATACCAAGTGTCCAAAAGACTTGATATTATGCGTTTGATTTTTTTTATTATGTAAAGATTTACTGGATTTTTCTTTCAAATGGAGTTTTTGTCCAGCCTCGTTTAATTACTTCCGATACAAGCGATCGTATTGGTAGTATGGGTCAAAGGTTACGTTGATGCCTAGCTTGCGAAGGACGTTCTTGTCTTCATCGGTCAAGATGATGGTTGAATGAGCTTCGCTTCCTTTGAGATTCCCAAGTTCTTCCATGGCACGCGCAGCATCAGGATTTTCCATAGCTGTGATTGCAAGTGCAATCAAAATTTCATTTGAGTGGAGGCGAGGATTGCGGCTACCTAGATGATCGATTTTAAGACCTTGAATTGGTTTGACGACTTCAGGCTCGATTAGTTTCACTTCCTTAGCGATGTCAGCTGATTTTTTGATAGCATTGATCAAGGCAGCAGCTGTAGGACCAAAGAGTTCAGAGTTTTTACCAGTCACGATTTCCCCATTTGGCAATTCAAGGGCTAGGGCAGGGCCACCAGTTTCTTCTGCTTTTTGGCGTGCAGCAACAGCTACCTTACGGTCTGCAGGTGTGATGCCGAGGTCGTTCATGAGAAGTTCAATCTTCTTGACAGCAGTTTCTCCGACTTTTTCAGCTTTAAAATCAAGAACAGTTTGATAGTAGCGACGGATGATTTCTTGTTTAGAAGCTTCGACAGCAGCTTCATCATCTGTAATAGCGAAACCAACCATGTTGACACCCATGTCTGTTGGTGAAGCGTATGGAGATTCACCGAGAATGCGTTCTAACATACGTTTGAGCACTGGGAAAATTTCGATATCACGGTTGTAATTGACAGTAGTTTCTCCGTAGGTTTGGAGATGGAAAGGGTCAATCATATTGACATCATCAAGGTCCGCAGTTGCAGCCTCGTAGGCCAAGTTGACTGGATGATGAAGGGGTAGGTTCCAAACTGGGAAGGTTTCAAACTTAGCGTAACCAGACTTGATGCCATTGAGTTGGTCATGGTACATATTGGACATACAAGTTGCCAATTTTCCAGAACCAGGTCCAGGAGCTGTCACGACGATCAAGTTACGACTGGTTTTGATGTAGTCGTTTTTCCCCATACCTTCTGGAGAAATGATGTGGTCCATATCAGTCGGGTATCCTTTGATTGGATAATGAAGATAGGAATCAATCCCGTTTTTATCTAACTGGTTGCGGAAGGCATCTGCAGCAGGTTGGCCAGCGTACTGTGTGATGACAACCGAACCAACAAAAATTCCCAGCTCATTGAATTTGTCAATCAAACGAAGAACTTCTTGGTCATAAGAAATGCCTAGGTCGCCACGCGCTTTAGAATGCTCGATGTTGCTGGCATTAATGGCGATCACAACTTCAACCTGCTCTTTCAATTCTTGCAAGAGCTTGATTTTATTGTCAGGCTCATAACCAGGAAGGACTCGAGCAGCGTGGAAATCTTCTAACATTTTGCCACCAAACTCCAAGTAGAGCTTGCCGTCAAATTGGTTAATGCGCTCCAAGATATGGTCGCGCTGTAGATTCAAATATTGTTCAGAACTAAAAGCTTGTTTTTTCATTTTTTTACCTCTGACCTCTATTATAATAAAAAATTGGGAGTTAGGAAACTATGGAGCTAAAAAAGAAATCAAAAAGATTAGGCAAACGCTTGCACTAAGTTTTAAAAAGCGCTATCATAGACTATAGATTATTAAAATAATGAGGTAAACAGATGCAAGAAAAATGGTGGCACAATGCCGTAGTCTATCAAGTATATCCCAAGAGCTTTATGGATAGCAATGGAGATGGAATTGGTGATTTGCCAGGAATTACTAGTAAGTTGGACTATCTAGCTAAGTTAGGGATTACAGCTATTTGGCTTTCTCCTGTTTATGACAGTCCGATGGATGATAATGGCTACGATATTGCTGATTATCAAGCGATTGCAGCTATTTTCGGGTCCATGGAGGACATGGAGCAACTCATCGCAGAAGCTAAGAAGCGTGATATTCGAATTATCATGGACTTGGTAGTCAATCATACCTCGGATGAACACGCCTGGTTTGTTGAGGCCTGTGAAAATCCTGATAGCCCTGAGCGAGACTACTATATCTGGCGGGATGAGCCCAATGATTTGGAGTCTATCTTTAGTGGATCCGCCTGGGAATACGATGAAAAGTCGGGTCAATACTATCTCCACTTTTTCAGTAAGAAACAGCCGGATCTCAACTGGGAGAATGAAAAACTGCGCCAGAAAATTTATGAGATGATGAACTTCTGGATTGATAAGGGCATTGGCGGTTTCCGTATGGATGTCATTGATATGATTGGGAAAATTCCTGACGAGAAAGTAGTCAATAACGGTCCTATGCTCCATCCCTATCTCAAGGAAATGAATCAGGCGACCTTTGGTGACAAAGATCTCTTGACAGTAGGAGAGACCTGGGGAGCAACACCAGAGATTGCCAAGCTCTACTCGGATCCAAAGGGACAAGAATTGTCTATGGTCTTCCAGTTTGAACACATCTGTCTTCAGTATCAGGAAGGGCAACCTAAGTGGCACTACCAAAAAGAGTTAAATGTAGGGAAGTTAAAAGAAATCTTCAACAAATGGCAGACAGAGCTGGGAGTTGAAGACGGCTGGAATTCCCTCTTCTGGAACAACCATGATCTTCCTCGTATCGTCTCTATCTGGGGAAATGACCAAGAATACCGTGAAAAATCCGCCAAAGCCTTTGCAATCTTGCTTCATCTCATGAGAGGGACGCCTTATATCTATCAGGGTGAAGAGATTGGAATGACCAACTATTCGTTTGAAACACTGGACCAAGTAGAAGATATTGAATCCCTCAACTATGCGCGTGAAGCTCTTGAAAAAGGCGTTCCGATGGAAGAAATCATGGACAGCATCCGTGTCATCGGTCGTGACAATGCCCGTACTCCGATGCAGTGGGATGAGAGAAAAAACGCTGGTTTCTCAACAGGTCAACCTTGGTTGGCAGTTAATCCAAACTATGAAGAAATCAACGTTCAAGAAGCACTAGCAAATCCAGATTCTATTTTCTATACCTATCAGAAACTGGTTCAAATCCGTAAGGAGAACAGCTGGCTGATTCGAGCTGACTTTGAATTGCTTGATACAGCTGACAAGATCTTTGCTTATATCCGTAAGGACGGTGAGCGCCGCTTCTTAGTTGTAGCTAACTTGTCCAATGAAAAACAAAACTTTTCAGTAGAAGAAAGAGTTAAATCTGTCTTGATTGAAAACACTGAGACTCAAGAAGCAGTTGAAAAACAGGTCTTGGCTCCATGGGATGCCTTCTGTGTGGAACTAGCGGATTAAAATAAGTGAACAGCACCCCAAAAGTTAGATTTTTTCTGTCTGACTTTTGGGGTGCTGTTTAATTTGTGGATGTTTTTTAATTTTACAGATAGAAAAAGAGAAGACCAAATGGTCTTCTCAACGGGGGAACTGAATAATTAGAAAGAATCAATCAGAGAGGGTTATTAGTCTTTGAAATTCTTTTGGAAAATGAGGAGAGACAAGATAGAAGTAATGGCTGCCAAGAAGAGGAAGGCACTTGCTTCTTGTTCCCCAGTTGCAGGGAGTAGTCTTTCCTTGTCTTCTTTGACTGTAGCTGTAACAGGAGCTTTTTCATCTTTTGATGATGAATTATCTGTTACGACTGGAGCAGGTTTTTCAGTCTCTCTTGGGAAAACATACTCAGGAAGGGTCACAACCGGTGGCGCTTCTGTTCCAACTGAGCTTTGTTTGCTACCTACCTCAATCACTCGATCTTGAGCTGGAGTTGCTTCTGTTTGGAGAACCTTGCGATTGTCACCGTCCACTTCAACATACTCGACTAAGAGACCGTCTTTTCCTTCTGATAGAACTTGCTCTTTTCCTTTGTCTAATTGTGGGTTTTCGCGACGAATAGTCTTGAACGGTACGACCTTATTGACGATTTCCAAGCTTGGAAGTGTAAAGACAAGGTCTTTAACCCCTTCCTCAGGACTTGAAGAAGTAATTGGTTTCTCAGGTTGCGCTGGAGTTTCCGGTTGAGTCGGTTTCTCAGGTTGAGCAGGTTTTTCCGGTTGAGTCGGTTTCTCAGGTTGAGCAGGTTTTTCCGGTTGCGCCGGTTGTTCAGGTTGCGCCGGTTTCTCTGGTTGAGTCGGATTTTCAGGCTGAGCTAGCTTTTCAGGCTCGGCAGGTTGTTCCGGTTGCGCTGGTTTTTCCGGTTGCGCTGGTTTTTCCGGTTGCGCCGGTTTTTCAGGCTGAGCCGGAGTTTCCGGTTGCGCTGGAGTTTCCGGTTGCGCCGGTTTCTCAGGTTGCGCCGGTTTCTCAGGTTGAGCAGGTTTCTCAGGTTGCGCTGGAGTTTCAGGTTGAGCTGGCTTTTCCGGTTGAGTCGGCTTTTCAGGCTGAGCAGGTTTCTCAGGTTGAACTGGAGTTTCTGGTTGAGCTGGCTTTTCCGGTTGAGCAGGTTTTTCCGGTTGCGCTGGCTTTTCAGGCTGAACAGGTTTCTCAGGCTGAGCAGGATTTTCCGGTTGCGCTGGTTTTTCAGGCTGAGCTGCTTCGAGCTTGCTGATTTGTTCGAGAGCAGTTTCAAGTGCTTTGTTGACTGCTTCCTGAGTCTTAGCTTCTTGGATGGCAGCAATGGCTTGGTCAGCAATTGCTAACAATTGCTTCTTAGCTTCCTTGTTGGATCCAAGCTCAGCGACTTTTTTCTCGATAGCTTTTGCCAAGCTGTCCATAGCCTTATCGTACTCAATTTCCGGTTGTTTTGGTTGAGCAGGTTGTTCAGGTTGATCAGGTTTAGAAGGTTCTTCAGGCTGTTCAGGTTGCTCTGGACTAGGTTCCTCTTGCCCTCTTTGATAGTTCTCGTCCTTGGACAGGATATCTTGTAAGGCGCTGACAGTCAACATGACTTCTTGAACATCCACTGCATCAGCACTGAGTTGGTTTCTCAATTTTTCTAGATTTGCTTGGAAAGCTTGACGTGCAGTAGCTGTATTTTTCAAACCTGCTGGATCAAAGTTTGACAGATCATCTTTCCATTTAGAGATAGACTGGATGATATCTGCCTTACTGTAGAGTTCACTGCCTTCGCCACGAGTGATGAATTGGTCTACCTGGATACCGATATTTCGAGACAAATCGTTTCGATCAGGATCGAGTTGAAGGGTGACTGCGTGCAAGTTTTCGTCCAGACCTTTTAGGCTAACCAGAGTTTGATTGCCTTGGCGTTGGGCAGCGTGACCGCTAAAGTATTTCTTACCATCAATAGTCGAAGCATTTCCCATGCCATCTTGGTAAGGAACTTCTTTGCCATCTAGGAAGACTTTGTAGATACCATGATTTGGATCAACATAGCCCTTGATATCAAGTCCAGTACCGTAGAAGTAGGCTGTGACAGTTGTCTTTTTCTTTTGCTCATCAGTTAAGCGGCCAAAGGAAGCCCAAGACTCAGTCTTTTGGTATTTGTCTGCCGAATTGGTTTCATGGTGCCAGCCAGGACTGTAATCCAACTGACTAGCTTGGTCATCATAACTTGTTTGGTCCTTGATCAGCAATTCAGCTTTCATCACTTGGATGGTTGCATCGGTAGCAAAACCGAGCAGGGCACCATCAGTGACAGAAGTGAGCTTGGCTTTGAAGTCAAAGACAGAGTCGGCTTGTTCTGTAAAGTCAATCGTTGGGATGGTAACAGTCTTTTCTGTTTCTCCATCTTTAAAGGTCACATCTTGAGTTGTATCTTGGTAAACTTTACCGTGAACTCCAGTTCCAGGTTCTGTGATGAAGCGAACAGTAGCAGTTCCCTTGCTTCCACCAACGCGTTTAATTTTAACAGTGACTGGTTTTCCTTTTTCGACTTCGTAGTTAGTAGACTCGAGTTCAAACATCCCTTTACTATCATTGTTTAGGGTGTAGATTCCTTCTGTAGCAATTGGTTCGCCTGTTTTATTCACGAGGGTAATAGTGTGTTGGCCTGGTGCTAAATCGCCTGTCTCAAAGACTTTTTGGCTGCGTTTACGGCTAGCATTCTTAGTTTGCACATCTGCAACCTTTTGACCATCAACATAGACGGACATTTCTCCATGACCTGGATCGACCGTAGAGACGACATAGGCCTTGGTTCCTGTGAAGGTATAGCTAACTTTGGCATCTTTTTGATTGGTCCACATAGAAGTGCCACGAACACCTTCAGATTCATTGTACCAAGTTGTACCGGCTGTATCCGCCGTTGTGTTTGAGTGGTATTCAAGTCCAAGAGGGTAGCCATCTGTCTTTTCAATGCTACTTGGTGTCTTGTAGACTGAGAAGTTGGTCAAGATTGGAGTTGCTTGAGCACCGGTGATGGTTACACGGATTTTTTGTGCTTCAACAGGCTTGCCTTGAACCAAGCGACGGTAACCAACGGTCGAACCTTCACCGTATGTCACCCAGCGTCCGTTGATTTCGACTTCAATCTTGAAACCAGAGATACGTTGACCTTTGGCAATATCTTCCTTGAGTTCAACGACGTCAAAGCGTCTCTTTTGCCCCAAATCGACTGTAAAGCTACCGGTTGTGGCATCATTTGAGAGCGCCCAGCTGGTGTCATCTTTACCGTCTGTGAGGTGGCTTTCCTTGTAAAGGTGGTTTTGACGAGTAGAACTTGCTGTTACAGTGGCACCTTTGGCAAAGTCAGTGGAATACATTTGGTCTAGGGTTGCTTTGAATTCCTTCAAGCGAGCCACATCCGCATCTGCGAATTTTCCTTCTTTATTTGGTGGAATATTGAGAAGGAGTGGCGTTCCACGACCAACAGACTTGAAGTAGATGTCCATCAACTCTTTGAGTGATTTCGGCTGTTGATTGTCATGGTAGAACCAACCAGAACGGATCGAAACGTCAGCTTCCCCTACAGAGTACATATCACCATCTGGGTCACCATGGTTGAGGTATTCGTTTTTCACATCGTCTGTGATGTTGGCCCGTTTGACTTTATGCCATACAGGATCACCTGCGATTCCCCGTTCATTTCCAATCCAGCGAACGCTTGTCGGTTGAGCAGAGAAGATGGCGATATCTCCTTCAGCTTCTTTGATGTATTTGAACCATTCATCAAAGGTATAGGTTACTTTTTGGGCACCGCTACCACGCGCACCGTCCATCCAAACCTCGATAAATTTCCCTTTATTTCCGTATTTTGGATTTCCAAGGATTTCTTTCAGTTGGTTGAGATAGTATTGGTTGTATTCTTTTTCGGTTGCAACATGGTATTTTGGATGATTGGCATCCCATGGTGACAAGTAAACACCCATATTCATGTCATACTTGCTAGCAGACTTGGAAACTTCTTCGAGAAGGTCACCCTTTCCATCTTTCCATGGGCTAGCAGCTACAGTATGATCTGTATACTTAGAAGGGTAAGCAACGAAACCGTCGTGGTGTTTAACAACCATAATGGTTCGTTTGAAGCCCGTTTCCTTCAGAGTGCGAATCCATTGGTCTGTATCCAAGTTGGTTGGATTGAAGTATCGAGGATCTTCTTTCCCATTTCCCCATTCAGAATTGGTATAGGTGTTCATTCCGTAGTGGATGAAGGCTGCCAATTCTTCCTTGTGGTAATCGAGTTGAGCCTTGCTTGGAAGAGGTCCATGATTGCCAATCTCAGTTTCTTTATCTTCTGGATGAGCAACTGGAGGAGTCGGTGTGGCAGGATTGGTCGTATCAGTGATTGGCTCGTATTCAAAGACGACTTCATTCACACCTTTTTGCTGGATCCTTGCTTCCAAGCTAGCCTTAACCGGACGGTAGCCAGCAATGTCTTTTGCATGGAAGGTGTTGACAAAGGAAACCTCATACTCTTGGCCTTCATTGTTATCAACTGTCGCCTCAGCTAGTTCAGTACTTGTTCCTTTTTGACGGTAGTAAACTTTGAAGGAGCCTTTGTTGACTTTATAGACCACCTTGATGACACGGGTACCAGCAGGCGCTTTGCTGACAACATTGTGATCTTCAGCCCAAGCATCTTTTAGTTGTTTATTGACCGCTACACCATCAATGGATACAATTTCGTATTTATCTTTATTCTTCTGATAGAAGTCCGTTTTCTCGATTTCTTTTTTGAAATTGTAGTCAAATGGAGAATCAACAGCTGTCTGTTCGATAAAGGTATCATTATCTTTGACAGGATTTCCTTCTTCGTCTTCGTGTTGAATAACAACACGACCGTATTCAACTCCCTTGGTCAAGGTAGCAATCCCATCTTGGTTGAAGGAATATTCGTTGCTTCCGATAACAGCTGTTTCGTTCCGAAGCATACGTCCTTCATCGGTAAAGTAGTAACGATTTCCGTTATCACCTTGGTACCAGCCTTTCACACCATACTTGGCAATCATGTCCTTCACCCATTTCAGTTGTTCAGGTGAAAGGACGAGTCCGCCACCAAAGCGATCCTTTTCAGCCACACCATTGTCAACGGTTCCGTGTTGGTGAACCCCCAGAACTTTTCCTTGGCTATCGACAATCCCGCCACCAGACAAACCAGATACAGAAGTGGTTTTATAGGTGATACCAGTCGTTCCCTTATCATCATAGGACTCAACAGATCGGATGGTCCCATCTGCCTTGTAAAGCTGACCAGCTAGGATAGGTTGTTTCAGTTCTTTGGAGCTCGAGTCAGTTGGATAGCCAATCGTACTGATGGCTTCTCCCGGCTGATGCGTCTTGTGCTCCGCTAAAGGCGCAAAGGTTGCTGCTTTGTTTGGACTAGCAATCGGAAGAGGAATAGGAGCTTCTACAAGAGCAAGGTCGTTTTTATAGCCTTTTCCAAACTCCTTCTTGTTCCAGAAATGAATGTCCTTTTCTCTAAATAGAACCGTAGTTCCAGAAGATGGAAGTGAGTTTTTCTTTTCGCTGTTTGAACCAACGTTATAGTAAAACTGGGCAGATTTTCCACCACGAATGTGACCCTCGCCAGTTTCTTTATTGGCCTCTAGGAAGTTATGAGCAACGGTAAGGATCAGGTTAGGTGCTACGAAGATACCTGAGCCTGAAACGAGGTAGCGTTGTTCCCCTGCATTGTAAGTGCTGTAAACCATAGTAGCAGCAGTAGCAGGTTGCCCCTCGTAGTTGATGTGTTTGAGGTCTTGTCCACCGTTAATGATGGCACGGTTTCCGTTCTCAGCTTCTTTTGGAGCTTCTTCCTTGTCCTTTAGAATGCTCTTAGTTTCTACCTTTGGACTAGCTTTCTGGTCAACGATAGTAGTCGTATCGAGTTCTTTGACAGGTGTGTCTGGATAGGCACGGTCCTGAATGTCTTCAGGGAGCAAGTCAGCACTGTTGGTATCGGCAACAGGTGTTTCTTGTTTTTCAACTTCTACACGGCCTTCTTCTTTGACTGGTTCAGCCTTGGTCTCTTCTATATCTGCGACTTGTTTCATTTGCTGATCTAAATTGGATGTCGTGGCAGGAGACGTTTCGTCTGCACGCACGGTTCCAGAAGCAAAAAATGCCAGTCCGACGATAACAGAGACCACACCTACAGTCAACTTTCGAATGCTAAAAGTTTGCCCTTTTTCAAAAAGGTATCGATTCATAATATACTCCTAGTTTTTAGAAAGGCAGTCAGCTACTGCCCAAGCCCAAGTCTGACTTGGTTACAACTTGATTTAATGAAAAACTCTCTGATAATTTGTAAGCCACCTTACCTCCTTTGTATAAAGCGCTTTCATTTTAAGATAAAAAAATTTAAAAGGTCATTTCTCCCTTAAAATGACTAAAAGTTTTTAATATAACAAATATACTAAATTAATGAAAGAATTGCAATAGCAAAAAGCAAAAAAATAAATATAAATTAAAGAAAATCAGTTACTTTTTAAAGAAAAAACGCATCCTTTCAGGGCTCAAACTAAATGAAAGGATACGTTTTAAAAAGAAATTAAAGTATTTTTTGGAGAGAATCTTGGATGGTTTGGGGGTCTGTTTTGGAAGAGAAGCTCTCAAGGACTTGCCCATCTCGACCAATGAGAAACTTAGCAAAATTCCATTCGATTCGTTTTCCTAGCGGGCCAGATTTCTGGTCTTTTAGCCAAACATAAAGAGGATCTGCCTCCTTGCCGTTGACCTTGACCTTGGCAAAACGAGGAAAAGTAGTCTGATAGTGTAGGCTACAGAAACTATTAATCTCCTCTGCGCTACCGGGTGCTTGTCCCATAAACTGATTGCAAGGGAAATCTAGGATTTCAAAGCCCTGATCTTGATAGCGTTCATAGAGTTCTTGAAGTCCCTGGTACTGGGGGGTTAACCCACATCCGGTAGCAGTGTTGACAATCAAGAGAACGTTACCACGATAGTTATCCAAGGGGATTACTTGGTTGTTTTGGTTTAAAACTGAAAAATCATAGAGTGAAGTCATGAGAGCCTCTTTTCTTTTTCTACATTGTAACAGTTTTTACTATTTTCGTCGAGTCGGATGGGAGAGGTTGCAAGAAATTGGAAATTATGATGATAGAAATCGTTTACAAACAACATTAAAAATGGTATGATTTAATTAAACCGGTTTACTTAGTTGTTATAGATCTCCTTTTTGAGATTTAGTTCCTATTGATTTTACAATATGTTTATTGGAGTGTATACATGCAAACAAAAACAAAGAAGCTCATTGTGAGTCTGTCTTCACTTGTTTTATCAGGTTTTTTATTAAACCATTATATGACAGTTGGAGCGGAAGAAACAACTACGAATACCATTCAGCAAGGTCAGAAAAATCCCCAGCCTCAGCAAAGGGATGCTAAAAATTTAGTTGAAAATGGTGATTTTATTCAGACAGAGGACGGAACCAGTCCTTGGACAGGAAGTAAAGCCAAGGGCTGGTCAGTTTGGGTTGACCAGAAGAACAGTTCTGGTGACGCTTCAACTCGGGTCATTGAAGCTAAGGACGGGGCTGTAACGATCTCTAGTTCGGAGAAGCTACGAGCTGTAGTTCACCGTATGGTCCCTATTGAAGCTAAGAAAAAGTATAAGCTGCGTTTCAAGATTAAGACAAACAATAAAGTGGGTATTGCCAAGGTTCGTATCATTGAGGAAAGTGGTAAGGACAAGCAATTGTGGAATTCTGCAACGACATCAGGAACAAAGGATTGGCAGACCATTGAAGCAGACTATAGCCCGACTTTAGAGGTGGATAAGATCAAGCTAGAGTTGTTCTACGAGACAGGAACAGGCACAGTTTCGTTTAAGGATATTGAGCTTGTAGAAGTAGAGAAGCAACCGTCTAACCCTTCTCAAACAGATAATAAAACGCTTGAAGAAAAGATTGATTTACCTCTAGGCAAGAAACATGTCTTCGCTGTTCAAGATTATACTTATAAGATTGAAAATCCAGACCTTGCCTCTGTCAAAAATGGCATTTTAGAACCTCTTAAAGAAGGAACAACCAATATCATTGTCAGCAAAGATGGAAAGGAAGTGAAAAAGGTTCCTTTGAAGGTTCTGGCATCTGTTAGAGATGAGTATACAGACCGTCTCGATGACTGGAATGGAATCATTGCTGGGAATCAATACTATGATGCTCATAATGAACAGATGGCCAAATTAAACCAGGAACTGGAAGGAAAGGTGGCGGATAGCTTAGCCAGTCTTTCTACTCAAGCAGATCGTACCTATTTGTGGGAGAAATTTTCAAATTATAAAACGTCTGCGAATCTAACTGCCACTTATCGGAAATTGGAGGAGATGGCCAAGCAAGTGACCAATCCTTCTTCTCGTTATTATCAAGATGAAACCGTTATTCGAACAGTTAGGGATTCCATGGAATGGATGCATAAACATGTCTACAATAGTGAAAAAAGCATTGTTGGGAATTGGTGGGATTATGAAATCGGTACACCTCGCGCAATCAATAATACCTTGTCTCTGATGAAAGAATACTTCTATGATGAGGAAATTAAAAAATATACAGATGTGATTGAAAAATTTGTGCCAGATCCCGAACATTTCCGAAAGACGACTGATAACCCATTTAAGGCCCTAGGTGGAAACTTAGTGGATATGGGAAGGGTAAAAATAATAGCTGGTTTACTACGCAAGGATGATCAAGAAATTTCTTCTACCATTCGTTCGATTGAGCAAGTGTTCAAGTTGGTAGATCAAGGTGAAGGTTTTTATCAAGATGGATCCTATATCGACCATACCAATGTTGCCTATACAGGTGCTTATGGGAATGTCTTGATTGATGGCTTGTCCCAACTATTGCCAGTCATTCAAAAGACCAAGAGTCCAATTGATAAAGATAAAATGCAAAGCATGTATTACTGGATTGATAAATCTTTTGCTCCTTTGCTGGTGAATGGAGAGCTGATGGATATGAGTCGTGGACGCTCTATCAGTCGTGCTAATAGCGAGGGGCACGTGGCAGCGGTAGAAGTACTGAGAGGGATTCATCGGATAGCGGATATGTCTGAAGGAGAAATCAAACAGCGTTTGCAGAGCCTTGTAAAGACCATTGTTCAATCGGATACTTATTATGATGTCTTTAAGAATCTGAAGACCTATAAGGATATCAGCTTGATGCAATCCTTGTTAAGTGATGCAGGAGTTGCAAGTACTCCAAGAACAAGCTACCTATCTGCCTTTAATAAGATGGATAAAACAGCCATGTACAATGCAGAGAAAGGGTTTGGATTTGGTCTGTCGCTCTTCTCCAGTCGTACCTTAAACTATGAACACATGAACAAAGAAAACAAACGTGGTTGGTATACAAGTGATGGGATGTTCTATCTCTATAATGGCGATTTAAGTCATTATAGCAACGGCTACTGGCCAACAGTCAACCCTTATAAGATGCCTGGTACAACAGAGACGGATGCTAAGAGATCGGATAGCGATACGGGTAAAGTTTTGCCATCTGCTTTCGTTGGGACGAGCAAACTAGATGAGGCCAATGCGACAGCAACCATGGATTTCAGCAACTGGAATCAGACCTTGAGCGCTCATAAGAGCTGGTTTATGCTAAAAGATAAAATAGCCTTCCTAGGAAGCAATATTCAAAACACCTCAACTGACGCTGCATCGACCACCATTGACCAAAGAAAGCTTGAATCAAGTGATCCTTATAAGGTATATGTCAATGATAAAGAAACTACACTCACAGCTCAAGACAAGGATTTTGCGGACACTCAAAGTGTATTTCTAGAATCATCTGATTCGAAAAAGAATATCGGCTATTTCTTCTTCAAGAAAAGTTCGATTAGTATGAGCAGAACCTTGCAAAAAGGTGCATGGAAGGATATCAATGAAGGACAGTCAGACAAGGAAGTTGAAAATGAATTCCTTACGATTAGTCAGGCTCACAAACAGAATGGAGACTCTTATGGCTATATGCTCATTCCTAATGTGGACAGAGCGACCTTCAATCAAATGGTAAAAGAGCTGGAAGGTAGTCTTATCGAAAATAGCGAAAATCTTCAGTCTGTTTATGATGCCAAACAAGGAGTTTGGGGAGTCGTGAAATACGATGATTCGGTCTCTACTATTTCCAACAAATTCCAAGTCTTGAAACGTGGAGTCTATACCATTCGAAAAGAAGGGGATGACTATAAGGTTGCCTACTACAATCCTGAAACCCAGGAATCAGCGCCAGATCAAGAAGTCTTTAAAAAGCTAGAGCAAGCAGCTCAACCACAAACTCAGGATTCAAAAGAAAAGGAAAAAACTGAAGAGGGAAACAAGCAGTCTGATCAAAAGAATCTCCCTCAGACAGGAGAAGGTCAGTCAATCTTGGCAAGTCTAGGTCTTTTGCTACTTGGTGCGGTTTATCTATTCCGCAGAGGAAAGAACAACTAATTTACTCATCATCCAGATGAGTCCCTTGGAACCATAGAAAACAGAAAAATCCGAAGAAAGTCAAACGTCTTCGGATTTTTCTTTTTAAAAAGGATAAGTTGTAGCTTATCCTTTTTCACTTCATTTTATCTGAGTGTAACATACTGCTGGGCAATCTCGCTAATGCGGTCAAAGTCGCCTTGGGAAGCGAGTTTATTGAGTTCACCACCAATCCCGACGGCGTCTGCACCAGCAGCGAACCATTGAGGGATGTTGTTTAGGCCTACTCCTCCGGTTACCATTACGGAAACTTGTGGGATCGGTGCCTTGACTGCAGAGATATATTCTGGACTGAGAGCACTACCTGGGAAGAGTTTGATGATTTCACTACCGGCTTCAAGTGCTGTCGTTATCTCTGTGAGAGTAATACAGCCTGGAATGTAGGGAGTACTATAGAGATTGCACATTTTTGCAGTTTCAGCATGGAAAGATGGAGAAACAACATAGTTGGCTCCTGCAAGGATGGCATCTCGCGCTGTAACAGCATCTAGTACGGTACCTGCCCCGATACAAACACTCTTGTCTTCTTTGTACAAATCTACAAGTTCTCTGATGATTTGTCCTGCATACTGATTGGTATAGGCGATTTCAATAGCCTTGATACCACCCTTGATACAAGCAATCGAAGCTTGCAGTCCCTCTTCCTTTGTATTTCCTCGAATAACAGCGACAATTTTTTGTTTTTTTAGTTCAATAATCGTATCTGATTTGGTCATGTAATTCTCCTAACGAATGATATCTTGTGTATTTGCCAGTAATTTTTCAATACTAGCTGCCGAAGTGGAGAGGTGGTCTCCTGGGAGAGTGCATTTGAGAGTGGCACTGGCAACTGCAAAGTCAATAGTGTTTTTTAAGGAGGAATGATTGATTAGTTGATAGAGGGCTCCCGAGATAAAGGCATCCCCACTACCAACACGTTGATAGACTGCAGTTTTTAGTTGAACGGACTCTTCAAATGATTCTCCCAGAGCATAAGCCTGATAGACATTCTTATCTTGTTCATCACTAGAGCGCAGAGTATGGAAAATCGCTTTGAAATTGTAGCTTTCTTTTAACTGTCGCATGCGTTTTTCAACTTCGTCTAGGCTAGCGGTTTCCCTTGAGAACATCTGCAGGTTCTGCTCATCGATCATGAGAGGATCAATACCAAAGCAATAGTCGGCAAAACGAGCAAATTTAGAAAATTCATACTTGGCTTCTAGGACAGAGATCATCTTTGTTCGCAGGTTGAGATCCATGGAGATGACAATGCCCCGGCGCTTGGCCTCTTTTAAGAGTAGGAGTAGGAGCCTACGGACCTCGGGGCCAACAGCTACGGTGATGCCACTAAAATGAAAGTGGCTAATCTCCTGAAAGATAGAATCCATATCGAGCATGTCTGGTAGAATCTGGCTAATACTCGTATGCTTACGATCATAGAAAACTTCACTTTGGCGACAACCAAAGCCATTCTCTAAATAGTAGAGGCCGATTCGATCGCCAAGTCGACAGATTGAACTCGTATCGATTTGGTGCTGTTTCAAAAATGTGAGAAAACGATCTCCGATTTCGTTGGCAGGTAGGCCAGTAAAGACTTTTGTGGAGACTCCCAGAGCTTGCAAATTACAAGCGATATTCACCTCTGATCCGCCAAAATAGGTCGAGCTGGCAACATGATCTCCGATACTAGTGGCATCTAATGGTGAGATTCGGATTAATGGTTCGCCAAATAGTAATAGTTTTGTCATCCATTAGTTCCTTTCTGGTTTAGAATAGCTTTATTTGGCTAGAACTTCTTTCAAATAGGTCGCTACTTCTTCATCTTGGCAGTTTTCAAAGAAGTATTCTTGGAAATATTTGCCAGAGATGGTTTCTTTGAGGAAGTCTTGGTCGATATTTTTAAGAATAGTCATCAAATCCGTGTGAGTGATTTGTTTAACCTCGTTCAAGATACGAGCATTGCGTTGCTCAGGGATTACCCGTTCTTTCGGATAGCCACCGCCCATTTCTTCAGCAAATAAACGTTCAAACATCAATTTGAGGGTCAGTTCTGCTCCCCAGCCAAAGCCTTTGGCATAAGGGATAGACAAGGCGTTGCCCCCATTGATTTGAGAATAAAGATAAGCGTCAGTTGGATCCACTGCTAAACCACAGACAACACCAGGGAAGCTGTTTAAAGCAAGCATAGCACCCACACCTGTACCACAACCAGTAACAACAAAGTCGACTGCTTTTGTATTTAAAAGGATGGCAGCCATTAGGCCGTTTTGTACGTACGTTAATGGGTTTTCACCTTCTTCTCCACGCATACCATAGTTAAATAATTGGTAGCCTTTTTTATCTGTTGCTTCTTTTAGACTATCGTAAATGATGTGATTCTTGCTAGCTTGACTATTTTCATTGATTAATGCGATTTTCATAATGTCCTCTTTTCTATTTTTACTCAGGTTGTTTTCCGATGTAGGCTAAGATACCACCATCTACATATAGGATGTGGCCATTGACAAAGTCGCTAGCGTCACTAGCGAGAAAGACAGCAGGGCCCATCAAATCTTCAGGATTTCCCCAACGTGCAGCAGGTGTTTTTGAAATGATGAATTGGTCAAATGGGTGGCGAGAACCATCTTCTTGCAACTCACGAAGAGGTGCTGTTTGAGGAGTGGCAATATAACCCGGTCCGATACCGTTACATTGGATATTGGCTCCACCGTATTCAGATGCAATGTTGCGGGTCAACATTTTTAAGCCCCCTTTAGCAGCGGCATAAGCGCTAACTGTTTCACGTCCCAGTTCACTCATCATTGAACAAATATTGATAATCTTTCCATGACCTTTCTTTATCATAGAAGGAATGACCGCTTTTGAAACGATAAATGGTGCGTTCAAGTCAATGTCGATAACCTTACGGAAATCAGCGGCACTCATTTCGCACATTGGAACACGGCGGATAATGCCAGCGTTGTTAACGAGGATGTCAATGATTCCAACTTCTTGTTCAATTTGTTTGACCATGGCTTGGATTCCATCCTCATCTGTAACATCGCAGACATATCCATGGGCTTCGATGCCGACTTGACGATAAGCTTCAATCCCTTTATTGACCAAGTCTTGATTGATATCGTTAAAGACGATAGTAGCACCCGCTTCTGCATAGGACTTGGCAATCGCAAATCCAATTCCATAAGAAGCGCCTGTAATGAGAGCAATTTTTCCTTTTAAAGAAAACTGCTCAATTGAGAATGATGTATTTGTCATTTGATACTTCCTTTCAAATTTGTTAAGACTTCTCTATAACCAAATTATATTCTAGTAAACCGGTTTTGTCAATAATTAAATATTTATATTTCTTAAAATCTTTGTTTTCCTAAAAAACGGAATATTTTGAAATTTCTGTCTATTGTAATGGTTAAATAAACAATGAAAGCGCTAATATTTTTTTAAAAAAACTATTGACAAGATAAAAATAAAGGTTTACAATGGGAAATGTAAAGTAAACCGGTAAACTCAAACAAGGAAGGAGAAAAGATGGAAATTGTACTTGTAGGGCATGGACATTTTGCCACAGGAATTTATAGTTCTTTACAATTAATTGCAGGCGATCAAGAAAATGTGGAGGCGATTGACTTTGTGGAAGGAATGTCAGCAGATGAACTCAAGCAAAAAATCTTACTTGCAATTTCAAATGAAGAAAAAGTTTTAATCCTAAGTGATCTCTTGGGAGGAACACCATTTAAGGTTTCTTCTACTATAATGGGAGAAAATCCAACCAAAACAATGAATGTTCTCTCAGGTTTGAACTTGGCCATGTTAATGGAAGCAGTCTTTGCTAGAATGGCCCATGGATTTGATGAAGTTGCTGATAAAGCAGTGGCAGCGGCCCAAAGTGGAGTCGTAAATGGTAAAGAATTGTTTTCAACTGATGTAGAGGCAGAGGAAGAAGATTTCGAATCAGGTATTTAAAGGATTAAAGAATGATAAAAAAGATTACGATTGAAGAAATAAAATCGCCTGAGCGCTTCTTAGAAGTACCACTTCTGACGAAAGAAGAAGTCGGTCAGGCAATTGAAAAGGTTATTAGGCAGTTAGAACTCAACCTTGACTATTTCAAGGAAGATTTCCCGACACCAGCTACCTTTAATAATGTCTATCCAATCATGGGTAACACAGAATGGACCAATGGTTTCTGGACGGGAGAACTGTGGTTGGCTTATGAATACAGTCAACAGGATGCATTTAAAAACATGGCACATAAAAATGTTCTTTCTTTCCTGGAGCGTGTCAATAAGAGAGTAGAGTTGGATCACCATGATCTCGGTTTCTTGTACACACCGTCTTGTATGGCTGAATATAAGATAAATGGAGATGGAGAGGCTAGAGAAGCAACCTTGAAAGCTGCAGATAAGTTGATTGAACGCTATCAAGAAAAAGGTGGCTTCATTCAGGCTTGGGGAGACTTGGGCAAAAAAGAACATTACCGTTTGATTATCGACTGCTTGCTCAATATTCAACTCTTGTTCTTTGCTTATCAAGAAACAGGCGATCAAAAATACTACGATATTGCAGAAAACCATTTCTATGCTTCGGCTAATAATGTTATCCGTAATGACGCCTCATCCTTCCACACCTTCTATTTTGATCCTGAAACAGGTCAACCTCTTAAAGGTGTAACGAGACAGGGATATAGCGATGATTCGTGCTGGGCACGTGGGCAATCTTGGGGAGTATATGGTATTCCCTTGACTTATCGTCATCTAAAAGACGAGGCCTGCTTTGACTTGTTTAAGGGAGTGACCAATTATTTCTTGAATCGCCTGCCAAAAGATCATGTTTCTTATTGGGATTTGATTTTTAATGATGGTAGTGATCAATCACGAGATTCTTCAGCAACAGCTATCGCCGTCTGTGGGATTCATGAAATGCTAAAACATCTCCCAGAGGTGGACGCTGACAAAGATATTTATAAACATGCTATGCATGCCATGCTTCGTTCTCTGATTGAAAAGTATGCAAATGATCAATTTACCCCTGGTGGGACAAGTCTCCACCACGGTGTGTACTCATGGCATTCAGGTAAAGGAGTGGATGAAGGCAATATCTGGGGTGACTACTATTACCTAGAAGCCCTAATCCGTTTCTACAAAGACTGGAACCTATATTGGTAGGAGGAGAAATATGACGACGCCAAATATTATTATGACCCGTATCGATGAACGTTTAATTCACGGGCAAGGACAACTTTGGGTAAAATACCTGGGGTGTAATACAGTTATTGTTGCTAATGACGAAGTGAGCACAGATAAGATGCAACAAACTCTGATGAAAACAGTTGTGCCGGACTCAGTTGCCATGCGTTTCTTCCCTTTGCAAAAGGTTATTGATATTATCCACAAGGCGAATCCTGCTCAAACAATCTTTATCGTTGTGAAGGATGTAAAAGATGCTTTAACCTTGGTAGAAGGTGGTGTTCCAATTAAAGAAATCAATATTGGGAACATTCACAATGCCCCTGGTAAAGAGCAAGTGACACGCTCCATCTTCCTGGGTGAAGAGGACAAGACAGCCCTCAAGGAATTGAACCAAACTTATCAAGTAACATTTAATACGAAAACAACTCCAACAGGAAACGATGGAGCTGTTGAAGTCAATATTCTGGACTATATTTAAAAGAGGAGATCGTTATGTCGATTAATGTATTTCAAGCGATTTTAATTGGATTATGGACAGCTTTCTGTTTTAGTGGAATGCTGTTAGGGATTTACACCAATAGATGTATTGTTTTGTCGTTTGGTGTCGGAATTATTCTAGGTGATTTGCCTACTGCTCTTGCAATGGGAGCTATTGGTGAATTGGCTTACATGGGATTCGGTGTTGGTGCTGGAGGTACGGTTCCACCAAACCCAATCGGACCTGGTATCTTTGGTACCTTGATGGCTATCACTAGTGCTGGTAAAGTCAGTCCAGAAGCGGCTCTTGCTCTTTCTACTCCGATTGCTGTGGCGATTCAATTCTTACAAACTTTTGCCTACACTGTACGTGCTGGTGCGCCTGAAACAGCGATGAAGCACTTGAAAAACCATAATCTGAAGAAATTCAAGTTTACTCTAAATGCAACAATTTGGTTGTTTGCCCTTATCGGCTTTACCTTGGGTTGCTTGGGTGCCCTTTCAATGGATACCTTATTAAAACTCGTAGATTACATTCCGCCAGTATTGCTTACAGGTTTGACAGTTGCTGGTAAAATGCTCCCAGCTATCGGTTTTGCGATGATCTTGTCAGTGATGGCTAAGAAAGAGTTGATTCCGTTTGTCTTGTTGGGATATGTTTGTGCGGCTTATCTAAACATCCCAACAATTGGTATTGCAATTGTAGGTACTATCTTTGCTTTGATTGAATTTTATAACAAGCCAAAAACAGCGGATCATGTGGTAGAGGAGGAAGCACACGATGACTGGATCTAACAAATTAACAAAACGTGATTATCTTAAAACGTCTTTGCGGGCATTCTTTTGTCAAAATGGATTTAACTATAGTAACTATCAAGGGTTGGGGTATGCCAATGTGATGTATCCTGCTTTGAAAAAACACTATGGAGAGGATCAGGAAGGTTTTTACCAAGCCTTGGAAGAAAACTGTGAATTCTATAATACCAACCCACACTTCCTGCCTTTTATTACCAGCTTGCATCTTGTAATGTTGGAAAATGGCCGTCCGGCAAAAGAGACACGTAGCATCAAGATGGCCTTGATGGGGCCATTAGCAGGTATTGGGGATTCTCTCTCACAATTCTGTTTAGCTCCATTGTTCTCAACCATCGCAGCTTCTTTTGCTCAAGAAGGCCTGGTTGTCGGTCCAATCTTGTTCTTCCTTGCGATGAATACGATTTTGACAGCGATTAAATTGTCAACTGGTCTGTATGGATACAAACTAGGAACAACTGTGATTGATAAACTGAGCGAACAGATGGCAACGATTTCTCGTATTGCTAATATTATCGGTGTAACTGTAATTGCTGGTTTGGCAGCGACTTCTGTGAAGATTATGGTGCCAATCACCTTTGCTGCAGGGGAAGTTAAAGCAGATGCCAAACAAAGTATCGTAAGTATTCAGGGCATGCTTGATAAGGTAGCTCCAGCTCTTCTACCAGCCCTCTTTACACTTTTGGTTTACTACTTGATCAAAGAAAAGAAATGGACAACCTATAAACTCGTTATTTTAACAGTTATCATCGGAATTATCGGAAGCTGGCTTAAGATTCTAGCTTAATGGATACAACATTGTTTTATGGAATAGTGATTGTCTTGGCAGTGAGCCCCCTTTTACTGTCAAGCTTTCATTCTATTCGTCAGCAAAAGTTGCTTCGCAAACAGATGGAGCAACGACAAGAGTATTTAGCCTCTTTAACATCTGATGATGAAGTGTTGTTATTGTCTGGAATTCATGGAAAGATCATTTCTATCAAAGATGACTTGATCTCTTTGCAGATTGCAAAAGGAGTCGTCATCTATGTAGAAAAGGAAAGTGTAATGGGAAAGACAAAAGAACTGCTTTTTAAGTAGTTCTTTTTCTGGTAATAGATAATGAAAGAAGAAAGAAGACAATTTTTTGAAAGAATTGATGAGGACCAATGTCGTGACTATATCTTGTCTCAATGTTCAAAAAATTATGAGAAAGTTAAGAGTTCCCTTGAACGCTTGATGGACAATTGTTTTGTTTTTGATAGTCCTTGGGATATGGAACCTTGTTCAAAGATGCATCAAATACAACCTATGGCGTGGAATCAGTTTTTTGAAGATGATCCAGAATGGGCTTATATGCTCAATCGACAAGAGTATCTTTTGCAGTTTATGGTTGGGTATCTGGTAGAAGGAGATAAGGACTATATTCAAAAGTGCAAGTTTTTTCTATTTGATTGGATTGAGCAGGCGAGAGAGTTTTCTCCTCAATCTTTGATGACTAGGACCTTGGATACGGGCATTCGCTCCTTTACTTGGTTGAAACTGGTCTTGCTTCTCTTGAAATTTGATTTGCTAGAAGAGGAAGAACTAGAACAAATCCTGGCTAGTTTAGAAAAGCAGATTCATTTTATGAGAGAGCATTATCGAGCCAAATTTACTCTCAGTAATTGGGGAATGTTGCAAACTATTCCGATGCTTGCGATTTATCATTTCTTTTCTGATAAGATGGATTTAGAAGAAGTTTACCATTTTGCTTCAGAGGAGTTGAAAAAGCAGATCGAGACACAGATTTTAGAAGATGGGACTCAGTTTGAACAGTCAATTCTCTATCATGTAGAGGTTTATAAAGCCTTACTGGACTTGTGTATATTGCTTCCAGACTTGCAAGAAAGTTTTCAAGAGTTGCTGGAAAAGATGGCAACCTATATTCAAATGATGACCGGCTTGGATGGACGGACCTTAGCTTTTGGAGATAGCGATTCGACAGAAACGACAGAGATTTTGAGCCTGTCTGCTGTTGTTTTGAACAAGGAAGACCTTCTTGATGGCCTAGATCTTAAAGTCGATTTGGTTAGTCTCTTGTTCGTGGGGCAAGAAAAGGTCAAGCGACTGCAGGGATTTGAAAAGAGAGCTTGGCAGGCAAAGTCCATGATTTTTGAAGACTCTGGACATGTCTGCATTAAGGATGAACATCGTTATCTATTTTTCAAAAACGGTCCGCTAGGAAGTGCCCATAGCCATAGTGACGAGAATAGTTTTTGCTTACAGTATCAAGGTCAACCGATTTTCATAGATGCGGGGCGTTATTCTTATCGGGAGATAGATGAACGCTACCTCTTAAAGAGTGCTTGGAGTCATTCGACCTGCATGGTAGATGGGAAAGCTCCAGGGAGAATTACGGGGTCCTGGGAATATGAACACTATCCTCACTCCCTATTTTGTCACCACAAAGAAAGGGAGGGAGTGCATTATATTGAGGGAGCTTACTTGTCAGTAGAGTCTGATTTGTCTTATCTTCACAAGAGAAAAATCGTCATGCTAGTGGAAGATGTATGGTTAGTGGTGGATGACATCAGATGTCAAGGTCGACATGAGGCATTGACCCAGTTTATTCTAGACAAGGAGATGACCTACCAAGGTGGGAAAATTAATCAGTTGAAGCTATGGAGTGCAGTTGATTTTGATTTGGAAGATACTATCATTTCTCCTAAATACAATGAGCTTGAAAAAAGTAGCAAACTCACCAAACGCCAATCCTTTGAGAATCAGATGCTGGATTATACAATCATTGCACATGAGAGTTTTAAAATCATCCGCCATTCTGTCTACCAGACAGATGGTCATAAAGTAGAAAATGCTCTGGCTTTTGAGGTGAAAAATGACAAAACAGACAAGCTGATTTTGTTATTAAGCGAAGATATTTGTATAGGTGAAAAATTGTGTCTTGTTGACGGAACAAAAATGCGTGGAAAATGTCTGGTATATGATAAAATAAATGAGAGAATGATTCGCTTGCAGTGCTAGAAATAGGTTTCCTGAATAGTGAATATGTTATAATGAGTATTAGTAGGAGGTGTTTTAGATTGGAGAAGAAACTGACCATAAAAGACATTGCAGAAATGGCTCAGACCTCAAAAACAACCGTGTCATTTTACCTAAACGGGAAATATGAAAAAATGTCCCAAGAGACACGTGAAAAGATTGAAAAAGTTATTCATGAAACAAATTACAAACCGAGCATTGTTGCTCGTAGCTTAAACTCCAAACGAACAAAATTAATTGGTGTTTTGATTGGTGATATTACCAACAGTTTCTCAAACCAGATCGTTAAGGGGATCGAGGATATCGCTAACCAGAATGGCTACCAAGTAATGATAGGGAATAGTAACTATAGCCAAGAGAGTGAGGATCAGTATATTGAAAGTATGCTTCTTTTGGGAGTGGACGGATTCATTATTCAGCCGACCTCTAATTTCCGAAAATACTCTCGTATCATTGATGAGAAAAAGAAAAAAATGGTCTTTTTTGATAGTCAGCTCTATGAACACCGGACTAGCTGGGTCAAAACCAATAACTATGACGCTGTTTATGATATGACCCAGTCTTGTATCGAAAAAGGTTACGAGCATTTCCTCTTGATTACAGCGGATACGAGTCGTTTGAGTACTCGCATTGAGCGGGCAAGTGGTTTTATGGATGCCTTAACAGATGCTAACATGCGCCATGCTACTTTAACCATCGAAGATGAGCATACAGACTTGGAGAAAATCAAGGAATTTTTACAAAAAGAAATCAATCCTGATGAAAAAACTCTGGTATTTGTTCCTAATTGCTGGGCCCTACCTCTGGTCTTTACCGTTATCAAAGAGTTGAATTATAACTTGCCACAAGTTGGCTTGATTGGCTTTGACAATACGGAGTGGACTCGCTTTTCTTCTCCAAGTATTTCGACGCTAGTTCAGCCTGCCTTTGAAGAGGGACAACAGGCTACAAAAATCTTGATTGACCAGATTGAAGGTCGCAATCAAGAAGAAAGACAACAGGTCCTGGATTGTAGTGTGAGTTGGAAAGAGTCAACTTTCTAAGATGAAAGGGAAATGACTTGTGATTTCTGTTAAGAATGTAAAGAATCCCACCTAGAACATGCTAGGTGGGATTCTTTGTCTATATAATGAGAAATTAGCGAATCTTGGTCTATTTTTTAACGTGTTCCGATAAAAAGGCGTAGGTCATGGTTCCAAAGATTGCTCCAGCCCCAAGGCTACATACTAGCAAAGGTAGCAATCTTTCAATTTGGAAGAGATTTTCCCAAAATGTATCGAGGGGAAGATGCTGAACAAAGAGTTTATGAAAAATTAGTAAGAGGAAGAGACCAAGCTGAATGCTGAGAAATACACTCCAACTACGAACTTTGA
Source organism: Streptococcus oralis subsp. oralis (assembly GCF_002096455.1). Classification (GTDB taxonomy): domain Bacteria; phylum Bacillota; class Bacilli; order Lactobacillales; family Streptococcaceae; genus Streptococcus; species Streptococcus oralis_CY. The sequence continues at coordinate 346,323 of NZ_NCUL01000007.1, forward strand.
TTTGACTTTTGCTGTAGCTTTTGTGATGAATCTCGGACTGGTCGTCCTTGTCCAAATGTAAGTCTCGAACTGCTAATCTCGCCCTGGACGAGAGGATGAAGATGAGTCCAAAATAGAGGTAGGGCATAGCATCTCGAACCAACTCTATAAAGCGTCCAAATAGGAGATAGAACAAGAAGAGTAGGAGGGAGGAGTAAACGATTTGGATCAAGGCTCGAGCACCAGCTCTGTAGATTATCTCTTGGCGGCATTCATCAAAGGGGCCTTGTATGTGAAAGAATAGTTTGAGTAAGCGAGTGGTGAAATCTTTTTTTTTCATGGGAGCGATCTCCTAAATCAACTATTTTTGATCTACTTCTTTCACTACTTGATAAAAGTTATAGAAGTAGACCAAACTTGAAATGATGGTTATGGCTAGGAATATTGGTAATTTCCATTGGGTGGGGTTAGTTAAAAGCTGTGGCAAGGATATGAGGAGAAAGAAGAGGGCAGCGTTGAGGCTAGGTACCCGTTTTGATTGCATTTTCTCAAGTCCTTTATTGAGCACAGGAAGAAAGAGGAGTAAGAGTATTAAAAATGTATGAGAAATAGCTCCTGAAACAAGGGTGAAGGAAAGGAAAATACTGATAAAAACATGACTGATCAGTAGTCTAGCTAGTGATTTCATAAGGCACCCCCTAGTCGTCTTCTTGGTCTTTCTTGGCTTTTTGAATGCGAAGAGAGACGATAATTTGCATCATCAGTCCAAAAAAGAACGCTCCCAGTATAGTTTTTAAAATATGTTTTGAATTCAGAAGAGAACTGATGAAATTTGGATTTTCACTGGTTAGGGTATCGATGAGTGGCATTATAAAAAATATCGCTATTCCATAGATCAGACCGGCTTTTAGACCCGGAAAATGTAGCTGTTTACTTTCTTTTTGACTCAGCATTTCGGGATCAATAGCTGTGATGCCCGTTTTCTTGGTTTGAGAGACCACATAGAGGGCAGCCATCATAGAAATGCCAAATACCACGAGAGGATAGCCGATAGCGACAATTTGTGGGTATTTATAAGCAAGGACAAAGGGGATGAGGTTGCCAAATATCATCAGATAAAAGAGAACGATAAAGACCTGATTCCCGATACGATCGGCCTCGCGCCGTTTGTGTTCGTCAAGGGGACCAGAAATGCCGTATGTGCGTTTGATGAGTTTTTCAGTGAGAGTTTCTTTTTTCATTTGTTTGCTCCTTTTTTAAAAATCGTCTTCCCAAAAAAGACTGTTGAGGTCAGTTTGGAGGCTGCGGGCGAGATTGAGACAGAGTTCCAGGGTTGGATTGTACTTGTCGTTTTCAATCATGTTGATGGTCTGTCTCGAGACACCGATATCTTTGGCGAGCTCGAGCTGGGAAATGCCCAGTTCCTTACGGAATTCTTTGACACGATTCATAGAGTCTCCTTTCTGATATGTCGCATATATTTGACTATATTATATTCTTTTGGAGATAGGGTGTCAAGTATATACGACATTTTTTGGGGAATTTTTTTCGAAGAAACTTAGCCTTGTCTGACAAGTGCAAGCTGGTCAGATTTGTGGTAAAATAGATAGGATATGACAAAAGAATTTCATCATGTAACGGTCTTGCTTCATGAAACGATTGATATGCTTGACGTAAAACCTGACGGTATCTACGTTGATGCGACTTTGGGTGGAGCAGGCCATAGCGAATATTTATTAAGTAAATTGAGCGAAAAAGGGCATCTCTATGCCTTTGACCAGGACCAGAATGCCATTGACAACGCGCATAAACGGTTGGCACCCTATATCGAAAAAGGGATGGTAACCTTTATCAAGGATAACTTCCGTCATTTGCAGGCACGTTTGCAGGAGGCTGGTGTCCAGGAAATTGATGGAATTTGTTATGACTTGGGAGTGTCCAGTCCTCAGCTGGATCAGCGTGAACGTGGTTTTTCTTATAAAAAGGATGCGCCACTGGATATGCGGATGAATCAGGAAGCTAGTCTGACGGCCTATGAGGTGGTCAATCATTATGACTATCATGACTTGGTTCGGATCTTTTTCAAGTATGGTGAGGATAAATTCTCTAAACAGATTGCCCGTAAGATTGAGCAAGCGCGTGAGGTGAAACCCATTGAGACGACGACGGAGTTGGCAGAGATTATCAAGTCAGCAAAGCCCGCCAAGGAGCTCAAGAAAAAGGGGCACCCTGCCAAGCAGATTTTCCAGGCTATCCGAATCGAAGTCAATGATGAGCTGGGTGCGGCAGATGAATCCATCCAACAGGCCATGGACATGCTGGCTCTGGATGGGAGAATCTCGGTCATTACCTTCCATTCGTTGGAAGACCGCTTGACCAAGCAATTATTCAAAGAAGCTTCAACAGTGGAAGTTCCCAAAGGCTTGCCCTTCATTCCAGATGATCTTAAGCCCAAGATGGAATTGGTATCCCGCAAGCCAATCTTGCCAAGTGCTGAAGAGCTAGCAGCCAACAATCGTTCGCATTCAGCCAAGTTGCGCGTGGCTAGAAAAATTCACAAGTAAGAGGAAAAACATGGCAGAAAGAATCGAAAAAACAAGCCAGTTATTGCAAACGAAGTTCAAAGGTTTTTCACGTGTGGAAAAGGCCTTCTATGTTTCGATTGCTGCAACAATGATTATCCTGGCAATTAGCGTTGTGTTTATGCAGACCAAGCTATTACAAGTTCAGAATGAATTGACCAAGGTCAATGCTCAAATCGAAGAAAAGAAAACCGAGCTAGATGATGCCAAGCAAGAGGTCAATGAATTGATTCGTTCAGAACGTTTGAAAGAGATTGCAAACTCTAAAGATTTGCAGCTGAATAACGAAAATATCCGAGCAGCGGAGTAAGAAATGAAACAGTGGAAAGAAAAAATCATCCGTTATGCCGTTCGTAACCGTAAATCTCCAGAAGAAAATCGCCGAAGAGTAGGGAAAAGCCTGAGTTTATTGGCTGTCATACTCTTCGCTGTCTTTTTGGTCAACTTTGCGGTCATTATCGGAACGGGTAGTAAATTTGGTAAGGATTTGGTACAAGAGGCCAAAAAGGTTCACCAAACAACCAAGACCATCCCAGCCAAACGGGGAACCATCTACGATCGTAATGGAACACCTATTGCTGAGGATGCGACTTCTTATAATATATATGCGGTTATTGACAAGAACTACAAGTCAGCAACAGGCAAAATTCTCTATGTAGAGGATTCTCAATTTAATAAGGTAGCTGAGATTTTCCATAAATACCTAGATATGGAAGAGTCTTATGTCAAGGAACAGCTTTCTCAGCCAGATCTAAAACAGGTATCCTTTGGGACCAAGGGAAATGGGATCACCTATGCCAATATGATGGCTATTAAAAATGACCTCAAAACTGCTGGTGTTGAGGGGATTGACTTTACAACTAGTCCTAACCGCAGTTATCCCAATGGACAGTTTGCTTCTTCCTTTATCGGTTTAGCGCAACTCCATGAAAATGAGGATGGAACCAAAAGGTTGATTGGGACATCTGGATTGGAGAGTTCTTTAAATAACATTCTGGCGGGTACAGATGGGATCATCACCTATGAGAAGGATCGTCTGGGAAATATTGTTCCGGGTACAGATCAAGCTTCTCAACAAACGGTAGATGGAAAGGATGTGTACACAACCCTTTCTAGTCCCTTGCAATCCTTTATGGAAACGCAGATGGATGCCTTTCAGGAAAAGGTAAAAGGCAAGTATATGACGGCTACCTTGGTCAGCGCTAAAACAGGGGAAATCCTGGCTACGACCCAACGGCCAACCTTTAACGCAGATACCAAGGATGGCATCACAAAAGACTTTGTTTGGCGTGATATTCTTTATCAAAGTAATTACGAACCAGGATCAGCCATGAAGGTCATGACGCTAGCAGCATCTATTGATAATAATACTTTCCCAGGTGGAGAATACTTCAATAGCAGTGAATTAAAAATAGCGGATGCGACGATTCGAGATTGGGATGTTAATGATGGTTTGACTACTGGTGGGATGATGACTTTCTCACAAGGTTTCGCTCACTCCAGTAATGTTGGAATGAGTCTTCTTGAACAAAAAATGGGAGATACTACTTGGTTGGATTATCTAAACCGCTTTAAATTTGGGGTGCCGACGCGTTTTGGTCTGACTGATGAGTATACAGGTCAATTGCCTGCAGATAATATTGTCAATATTGCCATGAGTGCATTTGGTCAGGGGATTTCTGTAACGCAGACCCAGATGCTACGTGCTTTTACAGCCATTGCCAACGATGGGGTTATGTTGGAACCAAAATTTATCAGTGCCCTTTATGATCCAAATGACCAGTCTGTTCGTAAGTCTCAAAAGGAAATAGTCGGGAATCCTGTGTCAAAAGCGGCAGCTTCCTCTACTCGGGATCACATGGTCATGGTCGGGACAGATCCTGTCTACGGTACCATGTACAACCACAGTACAGGAAAACCAACTGTTAATGTTCCGGGACAGAATGTTGCCCTGAAGTCAGGAACTGCTCAGATTGCCGATGAGAAGAATGGGGGATATCTAATAGGTGAAACCAATTATATCTTCTCTGTTGTGTCGATGCATCCTGCAGAAAATCCTGATTTTATCCTCTATGTAACGGTGCAACAGCCAGAGCATTATTCTGGTGTTCAGCTGGGAGAGTTTGCCAACCCAATCCTTGAGCGAGCTTCTGCTATGAAAGAATCCCTCAATCTTCAGTCAACTGCCAAGAGCTTGGATCAGGTCAGCAAGACGACAAGCTATGCCATGCCAGCTACCAAGGACTTTACTCCGGGAGACCTAGCAGAGGAATTGCGTCGTAACCTTGTCCAACCAATCGTTATCGGAACAGGAACCAAGATCAAGGAACTCTCGGTTTCTGAAGGAGATAATTTGGAAGCCAATCAGCAGATCTTACTCCTTTCTGATAAGGTAGAAGAAATGCCTGATTTGTATGGTTGGTCTAAGAAGAATGTCGAAACTTTTGCAAAATGGCTGGATATCGAAGTTGAATTTGAAGGTACAGGAGAAACTGTAAAAAAACAAAGTGTTCGTACCAATACAGCTTTAAAAAATATACAGAAAATAAAAATAACTTTAGGAGATTAGAATGCTAGTTTCTATCTTTCCTGGAATCCTTACTTTTGTTCTTACAGTGGTAGGAATTCCAGCTTTTATCCGTTTTTACCGTAAAGCACAGATTACTGGTCAACAGATGCATGAGGATGTTAAACAGCACCAGGCAAAAGCTGGGACGCCGACAATGGGAGGAATTGTCTTCCTCGTAACAAGCGTTTTAGTTAGTTTAGTTCTTGCACTTTTGACTAATCAACTAACCAACAATGTTGGAATGATCCTCTTTATTCTCGTTTTGTATGGTTTGGTTGGCTTCTTAGATGATTTCCTCAAGGTTTTTCGTAAGATTAACGAAGGCTTAAATCCCAAGCAAAAACTTGCTCTCCAGCTCCTTGGAGGAGTGATTTTCTACCTCTTTTATGAGCGTGGTGGCGACATGCTTTCGGTCTTTGGCTACCAAGTTCATCTAGGCATTTTCTATATTTTCTTTGCCCTTTTCTGGCTAGTTGGCTTTTCAAACGCAGTAAACTTGACAGACGGGATTGACGGCTTAGCAAGTATTTCCGTGGTGATTAGCTTATCGGCCTACGGTGTGATTGCTTATATGCAAAATCAATTGGATATTCTTCTTGTGATTCTTGCCATGATTGGTGGTTTGCTAGGTTTCTTCGTCTTTAACCACAAACCTGCCAAGGTCTTCATGGGAGATGTAGGAAGTTTGGCTCTTGGTGGGATGCTAGCAGCAATCTCTATGGCCCTCCACCAAGAATGGACCCTTTTGTTGATTGGGATTATCTATGTCTTTGAGACAAGCTCTGTTATGATGCAGGTTACCTACTTCAAAATTAGTGGTGGAAAGCGTATTTTCCGTATGACACCTGTGCATCACCATTTCGAGCTTGGAGGATTCTCAGGCAAGGGCAATCCTTGGAGCGAGTGGAAGGTTGACTTCTTCTTTTGGGGAGTTGGGCTTCTAGCAAGTCTCTTGACCTTAGCCTTTTTATACCTACTGTAAAACTAACTTTTGATGACAAAATAAAACAGGATGAAGGTGATCTTCATCCTGTTTTTGTGTGTTTAAAGGTTAGTTGGAGTCATCCTTTCTCCCTTTTAACATAAAAGTGGCTGTAAGGGCTAGGCTGAGTCCTGCTAAGAAGAGGAGTGGGTTGGACACTTCTCCTGTTGCTGGAAGTTCTTCTTTAGGAGAATGATTTCCAGCTTTAGCAAGGCTCGGACTAGCTGGAAATTGTTCAGCCTCGTGTGCTGAGGTTTCTGCATCTGAAGTACTTGGTTTTTCCTCTGTGTTAGAGCTTGTTCCAGTTGCTTGATAGACGACAGCATAGGTACTGAAATGATTAGTGATGAATTCTACCTTTCCGTCTCGAACGGTGAAATCAAGGACTTGCAACTCCTTGGTTGGAGTGATGTAGTAGATGTTTTCTACGCTAGCTGAAACAGGCAAGCGAACTAAGACAGCGCCTTTTGGCTGTACGCTATGATCTGTTGGATTTTTAAGTTGTAGGTCGTAAGCGTCATAGGTCTTGCCAAAGAGTTCTTGAGCTAGGACACGTCGGCTAGAAACGTGAGAAATTCCTTCTAAGTCGCTGGCTCCACCGATGATTTCTACTCCAGTCTCCTTATCTTTTAAGACTTGAACTGGATAGTCAGGAAGGCTAAGGCTTGGAGCGGCCTGATCTCCGCTAGTTCCGATAGGTTTAGTGTATTCAGGTTTTTCAACAGTAGGAGTTTCCTCTTGACCTGCTGTTCCGATAGGTTTGGTGTATTCAGGTTTTTCAACAGTAGGTGCTTCCTCTTGACCTGCTGTTCCGATAGGTTCGGTGTATTCAGGCTTTTCTACAGTAGGAGACTCTTCTTGCCCCGCCGTTCCGATAGGTTCGGTGTATTCAGGCTTTTCTACAGTGGGTGGCACTTCTTGCCCTGCAGTCCCGATAGGTTTAGTGTATTCAGGAATTTCAACAGTAGGAGCTGGTTCCTCTCCCTTGCTTGTAGTTGGTTGCTTCTCATCAACTTTCTTTTCATCCTTTTTAGTAAAGACGGCTACGATAGGGCTGCTTGTGGTATTTCCTTGAATGGTATAAGCTTCAATGGCATTTCCAGCTTTGCGATTGGTTTCGTCAGGGATTGGGATTTGAACTTGATTGTCTTGGATTGATAGGATAGTCTGATCCCCACTGGTAACCAGATGCGTTTCATCCACCTTACGCAAAACTAGAGGATCTTTGACTCCTGGGAAGGTCACTGCGATGGCTTCCCAATCTCCAGCTGGTAGGCTTAAGGAAATGGTTTTGTCATTTTCCTTAAGAGGCGCAATGCTCGGGCTATCTATACCAACAGCAGGAGCTTTGATGATATCAAAGGAGTCTAGAGAGATTTTCTTGCGACCTTCTGGCGAATCTGGATCAACTTGTAATGTCAGGGTATGCGGACCGTCAGTAAGGTTTGTAAATTCACCAATAAAAGCTCTCTTTTCAGTTGCACCTGAAGTGTAGAAGTCTAGACTTGGCATTTCTTTGCCATCTAGTGTAACACGTGCTCGTCCAAGAGCGAGGCTCTTCAAGCCAAAGATACGAATACCCGTCCCTGTAAAGGAAATAGTTGCCTGAGCTTCTGAAGCTGCACTAGAGTCGCTGTTGTTAATATCAGCGTATTTTTCCGTACCTCCGTAGAGTTCAGGGTCAGACCAGTCCTTAAACTGGGCACCATACTGGATGCGCGAATCGCGATCATCTATTTTTTCAATCGTATTGCCTGTTCCTGCTAGGATCTTGAAGTAGTCTAATGAAATTTTCGAGCGCTCACTACCACGTCCTTTGTGCTCACGTTTAACACTAAGAGTCAATGTGTGAGGTCCGTCAGATAATCCTGAGAAGCGACCGATGAGACTACCTTTTTCAGTTGCCCCAGCAGTATGGAAATCAAGTTCGCCGACCTCTTTGCCATCAATTTTAGCAGTGGCAAGACCTAGTTCAGACGATTTCAGTCCATAGATTTCGATACCAACACCAGTGAAAGGAATGGTGGCAGTGAGGTCTTCGTCTGTGTAGTCTCCTTTTGAAAGGTCAGCAAATTTCTCTGTTCCTCCAAATAATTCTGCGTCTGCCCAATTTCCAAAGGCAACTCCGTACTGGATACGGCTATCTCGGTCGTCCATCAACTCGCTATAGGTTTCGACAGTGGCCTGTTCAGAAACTTGTGTGGCAAGCTCGCCCAGCATAGCCTTGACAGTATAGGTATAGGAATGTTGAGGATTGAGTGATCGGTCGATAAAGTGGGTTTGATTGGTTACAAATTCTCTGGTCGCAGAAGTTTGGCCAGTTTCGTCTTTCACTTGTCTTTGGATGACATAGTGGGTAGCGCCTTCTACTTGGTTAAAGGTAAGTTCGGCAGTGACTCCATTTTGTCGAACTGCTGTCAGACTGGTTACACGACCAGGGAAGTGTTCAAAGGTAATGACGTCACCTTTTTGTGTTGCTAGTTGGATGCGATTGTTTTTAAGAATCGTTGCTTTGACTGGTTTGCCATTGACCTTGATTTGGCTAGCTTCGATATTTGGATAATCTACAACCAGGTCTCCACCGACATTTGAAAGGAAGGACAAGCTTTGCAGGTTTTTATCTTTCCACTTCATGCTGACTTCAAAGTTACCACGGGCAACCAAGCCAGAAACTTGACCGTCTTTCCATGCATCTGGAAGGGCTGGCAATGGTGCAATATAGCCAGTGTGTGATTGGAGAAGCATTTCTGCCATCCCACTGGTCGCTCCAAAGTTTCCGTCGATTTGGAAAGGCGCGTGGGTATCCCAAAGGTTTTCTAGAGTTGAGTACTTGAGCTGTTCAGCGAGTAAGCGATGGGCACGGTTACCGTCCAGCAGACGAGCCCAGAGGTTGATTTTATTGGCCTTAGACCAACCAGTCCCCCCATCTCCACGGTGATTCAAGGTAGCACGCGCAGCCTCTAGGTATTCAGCCTGGTCCTTGCTAAAGAGCGTACCTGGGAAGAGACCAACTAGATGGGAAACGTGGCGGTGGTGATTTTCAATCCCTTCATTGGTGAATTGCGGACTGTCTTCTTCGTACCATTCCTTGATACGTCCTTCTTTATTGATATGAAGTGGTTTGAGTTTGTCAAATTTAGCCTTGACCTCTGTGACTAAGTCTTGGTCGACATTCAGATGGTTGGCGACTTCCATGTAGTCGTGGAATAGCTGCCAGACTAGCGATTGGTCAAAGGTATTTCCGATGGTAATGGTCCCGTGTTCAGGTGAGTAGGATGGAGAAGACACCCAACGGTCACTGGCCTGGTCATAGTGCAAGAAGGAGTTCCAGAACTTAGCGGTTTCCTTCAACATAGGATAGATCTTTTCTTTGAGATAGGTCTCATCCTTGGTGAATTTATAGTAGTCATAGACGTTCTGCATCATCCAGGCATTAGCGGCTGGCGACCAACCCCAATAGTAATTCCAACCAGGAGTAGTCCAGCCAAATGGTGTTGCCTGGGTGTGGACCAGCCAACCATTTTCTTGTCCATCTTTGGATGCGATACCAGCGTATTCCTTAGCAGCGATACGGCCATAGTAACGCATATCGTCAATGTAATTGATCATTGGCTTGGCTGTTTCAGCAAGGTTGCTCATGTAGGCGGGCCAATAGTTCATTTGCAAATTGACATTGAGGTGGTAGTCAGCGTTCCAAGGTGGATTGTCTACGGCATTCCAGACTCCTTGGAGGTTGGCAGGAAGGGCATCTGTCCGATTACGCGACGAACTGATGAGTAGATATCGGCCGTATTGGAAGAAGAGTTCTTCCAATTTTTGCCCTTTTTCTGGGTTATAGCCTTGAAGGGCCTCTTTAGTCGTTTGAGTAGTCTTGGTTCCGCCTAGATTTAGTTTGACGCGGTTAAAGAGACTTTGATAGTCCTTGATATGGGCCTTTTTCAGTGTCTCGTAGTCTTTGGCCTTAGCTGCTTCGACAATACCTTTAACTGTTTTTTCGAGGTCAATGTCTTTTCGATAGTTGGTTTTTGGATTCTGAGCAAAGTTAGTCTTGGCACTGAGATAGAGGGTCGCATAACTTGCGCCTGTAACGGTCAGAGTTTCGTCCTGAACAGTCACCTTTCCGTCCGTTTTAATTCCTAGATAGGATGCAAATTTGAGGCCGTTATCTTTGACAGTTCCCTTTAGAAGGATTCCGTTTGCATCTGTAGTGACATGACCATTCTTATAGTTGGAATATTCCCAAGAGTAGTTGCCATTAGCAAGCAAGTCTTCCGTCAAGCTGTTCCAAAGGGTAAAGTCAAGTGTCTTGTTTCCTTTTTTGGTCAAGTGGGTCACAGTGACATCATCAGGATAGCTGGAGAAGGTTTCGCGTTTGAAGGTCGTCCCATCTTGGGTGTAAGAAGTGGTCGTAGTGGCTTCTGTGATATCCAAACCGCGATGATAATCAGTTACAGTATCTAGTCCTTTCTTCTGGTTATTAAAGACCATAAAGATATCTCCAAAGGCTAGGTAACGTCCATACTGGGCATTGTTTGGTCCAACTAGATTTTGTTCGGCTAGCTGTTTTGCTTTTTGGCGATCTCCAGCTTCGAGGGCTTTACGTATCTCTGCTAAAACCTTGTAGCGATCCTTGTAGTTTCCTCCGTTATAGTCGGTGCTATCAGGTTGTGGCCCTCCTGACCAGAGGGTCTTTTCGTTGTACTGGATTCTCTCTTCCCCAATGAGACCGAAAACCTTGGCTCCCATATCTCCATTTCCGACAGGAAGGGCTTGTTTTTCCCATCCATCATAGGAGGGAGCTGTTGGTTGATCGTAGTTGAGTTGATAGTTTTCTTGCTTTGTCACCGGCTGATCTGTTTTTTCAGGTTCCTTATTTTCTTTAGCTTCTACAATGGCTTCTTCACTAGCTTGACTATTTGTTGTCTGAGTCTCCACAGCTGGCTTGCTTTCGGAAACTACTGGACTCTCGGCTAGAGACGGTTTTGTAGTTTCAGTCGCTTCAGCTGCTTTGGGCTCACTATCAGGCTTAGTGATAGCTTCGACAGAGGTTGGTTCAGTTTGCCTAACCTCAACACTGTCTGCGGCTACAGTGTGGTTGACTAGAAAAACGGCCCCCAGTAAAACAGAAGCAGTCCCAACCGTCAGCTTTCGGATGCTATAGCGACAGGATTTCTCCCAAAAGTGTTTTTTCATAAAACCCTCCTTTGTTTGTTCGAAACCGCTTACATTTTATGAAGCAGTTTCGTTTATTTTGTTTCTATTTATCTCCTCACCTCCCATTCTAATGGTCGCTTAGCATTTGTCAAGAACTTTTTAGCAAGATACATATTTGCTGTTGTTTTTTCTTAAAATAGTAGAATAAGTAGCAAGCAGTCCCTCTTTTCCAACTATCAACTAGATCGTTTACTACAAAAAACAGTTGAGAGTATCCCCAACTGTAAGTGTTTATTTCGGATGTCTTTTGGCAAAGTCAACAAAGTGAAATTTTTCTAATTTATGGCGACTTTCGGTGAATTGAAACTGGCGCCCGTCTTGGAGATAGACTTTTGACTTGATGGAAACGACATAAGGGTCTTTGCCAATGTCCATGAGAATCTTGTCTCGATCGCTAGTGTGGTCAATGGTGATTTCTTTCTGAGCATAATCAATAAGGAGTTTGAGGTTGTCCTCTATATACGAGTAGATAGACTGCTCAGCGATTTGGCGAGTGAGATTTGGGACCAGTTCCATATCCAGATAGTCCGTATCCAGAACCGATACCAGATCATCCACCACACGCTGGCGGACTACCTTCCAAACCATCCGAAACTCTGGAAAGCCGGTTATCAGTGAGGATTTTTTATCGATAATGATCTTGTCCAGGCTGACGACATTAGTCTTAGAGCGAAGTCCAAGTTCCTGGACCAGTTCTTGGTAGCTGGTTAGGTTGGAGACAGGGAAATTGACCGTTTCTTCTTTGACGACTTGGGAACCTTGCCCCCTTATCTTTTTGATCAATCCTTCCTCTTGGAGGAGGGACAGAGCTTTTCGGACGGTGTCACGGCTCACCTGATACTGATTCATGAGGTCGTGCTCACTGGGGAGGAAATCTCCGACAGCGTAAGTCTCGTTTTGAATGGTTTTTTGGATTTGCTTAAATAGTTGTTGGTATTTCTTCATATTGCTTCCTTAAATGAGTTTTGAATCTTATTCTATACACACTTGTATCTATTTTACCATACAAGTGCTAGAAAATATCCAAAAATATCCTCTTTTTATCACAAACAAGTTGCATACAAGTTTGGTATCGTTTACAATAGAGCTATCAAGTCAAGCTTGCTTTGACAAATATAAGGAGAATCAAATGGGAAAATTTGAACAAGAAGCCAAAGATCTGCTTCAAGCGATTGGAGGTAAGGAGAATGTTACTGCCGTCACCCACTGTGCGACACGGATGCGCTTTGTTCTCGGAGACGAAAAGAAGGCCAATGTCAAGGTCATCGAGTCGATTCCAGCCGTCAAAGGGACCTTTACAAATGCGGGTCAATTTCAGGTGATTATTGGGAATGACGTGCCGATTTTTTATAATGATTTTACAGCTGTTTCAGGCATTGAGGGTGTTTCCAAAGAAGCAGCCAAGTCCGCAGCTAAGAGCAATCAAAACGTGGTCCAACGTGTTATGACCACTCTGGCGGAAATCTTTACACCGATTATTCCAGCCCTGATTGTCGGAGGGTTGATCCTCGGTTTCCGTAATGTTCTTGAAGGTGTGCATTGGTCGATGTTGGATGGTAAGACCATCACAGAATCCTCTCAGTTTTGGGCAGGGGTTAATCACTTCCTCTGGTTGCCTGGTGAAGCGATCTTCCAGTTCTTGCCAGTAGGGATTACCTGGTCTGTCTCTCGTAAGATGGGAACCAGCCAAATCTTGGGAATTGTTCTCGGGATCTGTTTGGTTTCACCTCAGTTGCTCAATGCCTATGCAGTAGCTTCAACACCTGCATCAGAAATCGCAGCCAACTGGGTATGGAATTTTGGCTACTTTACTGTTAATCGTATCGGTTATCAAGCCCAAGTTATTCCAGCTTTATTAGCAGGATTGAGTTTGGCATATTTGGAAATTTTCTGGCGTAAGCATATCCCAGAAGTCATTTCCATGATTTTTGTACCTTTCTTGTCATTGATTCCGGCCTTGATTTTGGCTCATACTGTCTTGGGACCAATCGGTTGGACAATTGGGCAAGGACTCTCTGCAGTTGTCTTGGCAGGTTTGACGGGTCCAGTTAAATGGCTCTTCGGTGCGATTTTTGGTGCCCTCTACGCTCCATTTGTCATCACTGGTTTGCATCATATGACCAATGCCATCGATACACAATTGATTGCGGATGCTGGCGGAACTGCCCTTTGGCCAATGATTGCTCTTTCTAATATTGCCCAAGGTTCAGCCGTATTTGCCTATTATTTCATGCATCGTCATGATGAGCGTGAGGCTCAGATTTCACTTCCTGCAACCATTTCAGCCTATCTCGGTGTTACAGAACCAGCCCTCTTTGGGGTCAATGTCAAATACATCTATCCATTTGTAGCTGGGATGATTGGTTCAGCCCTTGCAGGGATGTTGTCCGTTACTTTCAATGTAACTGCGGCTTCTATTGGTATCGGTGGTTTGCCAGGTATCCTCTCTATTCAACCTCAATACATGCTGCCGTTTGCAGGAACCATGCTAGTTGCTATTGTTGTACCAATGCTCTTGACTTTCTTCTTCCGTAAGGCAGGCTTCTTTACAAAAACAGAGGACGATACAGCCTTGCAGGCAGAATTCGTTGCCCAAGAAGAAGCAGAATTTGTGACTCACGAGCCAGTAACCCATGCTCCAGTAGAAATTGTCAGCCCACTTGCTGGTCGAGTGAAAGAATTGAGTCAAGCGACGGACCCTGTTTTTGCATCAGGTGTCATGGGACAAGGTTTGGTTATTGAACCAAGCCAAGGTGAGTTAACTTCTCCAGTCAATGGGACAGTGACGGTTCTTTTCCCTACCAAGCATGCCATCGGTATTGTCTCTGATGAGGGAGTGGAATTACTCATCCACATCGGTATGGATACAGTAGGTCTTGATGGCAAAGGATTTGAAAGTCTTGTAGCCCAAGGAGACCATGTCACAGTAGGTCAGAAATTGATTCGTTTTGATATGGATGTCATTAAGGCTGCGGGTCTCGTAACAGAAACTCCTGTTATCATCACCAACCAAGATGCTTATACAGCGACTATCACTGGAACTTATCCGACGATCATTCAAGCTGGTCAACCGCTCATGCTTGCAACACGGATCTAATTAAAATAGCACAAATAGGGAAGGAACACAGGTTCCTCCCTTTTATCGGAAAAGGAGAAACAGATGGCACTTGATAAAAGAAAAGTAGTCTATCAAATCTATCCAAAATCATACAAAGACACCACTGGAAATGGCATTGGAGATTTCCGTGGGATTATCGAAAAAATCCCCTATTTAGCCAAGCTAGGTGTGGATATGGTCTGGCTCAATCCATTCTATCCAAGTCCTCAGCGGGATAATGGTTATGATATTTCAGATTATATGGCTGTGGATCCCCTTTTTGGTGATATGGCTGATTTTGAAGAGATGGTGCGTGTTGGTAAAGAGCACAAGATTGACTTTATGTTAGATATGGTGCTCAATCATTGTTCGACCGAGCATGAATGGTTTCAGAAAGCCCTGGCCGGTGATAAGTATTACCAAGACTTTTTCTTCATCCAAGATCAACCGACAGACTGGATTTCTAAGTTTGGTGGCTCTGCTTGGGCACCTTTCGGGGAGACAGGGAAATATTATCTCCACCTCTTTGATGAGACTCAGGCAGATCTTAACTGGCGCAATCCCAATGTCCGCAAAGAGTTGTTCAAAGTGGTCAACTTCTGGCGGGACAAGGGTGTCAAGGGTTTCCGATTTGATGTGATCAATTTGATCGGCAAGGATGAGGTCTTAGTGGATTGCCCAGAAAATGAAGGCAAGCCAGCTTACACAGACAAGCCCATTGTTCATGACTATTTGCGTATGATGAACCAAGCTACTTTTGGATCTGACGATAGCTTTATGACAGTTGGGGAAATGTCCTCGACCACCATGGAAAACTGTGTCCTCTATTCGTCACCTGACCGTCAAGAATTATCCATGACCTTTAATTTCCATCATCTCAAGGTGGACTACAAGGACGGACAGAAGTGGACTTTAGCTCCCTTTGACTTTGAAGAGTTGAAAAGTCTTTACCATAGCTGGGGCAAGGAAATGAGTGATAAAAACGGCTGGAGCGCCCTCTTTTGGAACAATCACGACCAACCACGAGCTTTGAATCGTTTTGTCGATATTCAACATTTCCGCAATGAAGGGGCGACTATGCTGGCTGCCAGCATTCACCTGTCACGTGGGACACCTTATATCTACATGGGCGAGGAAATCGGAATGATTGACCCAGACTATGATTCCATGGCTGACTATGTGGATGTCGAGTCCATCAATGCTTATCAGATGCTCTTAAAAGAAGGGAAAAGTGAGCAAGAAGCCTTCCAGATTATTCAGGTCAAGTCACGAGATAATTCACGCATTCCCATGCAGTGGGATGCTTCAGAAAATGCAGGATTTTCAACAGGCACTCCATGGTTGAAAGCTGGTAAATCCTATAAAGATATCAACGTAGAAAATGACATCCAAGGCCCAATTTTCATCTTCTACCAAGACTTGATTCGACTTCGTAAGGAAATGCCGATCATTTCAGAAGGAAGCTACAAACCAGCCTTTGAAGATAGTAAGCAAGTCTATGCCTTTGAACGTCAGTATGAGGATGAAAAGTTATTGGTGCTCAATAACTTTTATGCCACAGAAGTGGAAATCGACTTGCCAGTGGTCTACCAAAATGGACAGATTCTGATTTCAAACTATGAAGATGTAGAAGTATCAGAAAAAATTCTGCTCAAACCGTATCAAACACTGGCTATTTATGTAAATTAAACGCAGCAAGGAGCTCTCTTTCATTGAAATGCAGGGCTCCTTTTTTTGTCGCCTATTGCCCTTCTTGAAAGCGTAAAACAAACTAGTCAGGAAAGTCACTTTATGGTATAATATAGAAGACTCAAAAAGAAACAGGAGAAAAAGAATGGATTTACTTTTAGCAATTGTCTTGATTGTGCTAGCTTTTCTAGGGGGAGCTCTTGGAGGGATGTACTTGGTTCGTAAGCAAATCGAAAAAGAATTTGCGGACAACCCACGTTTGAACGCTGAGGCAGTTCGTGCTCTCTTGAGTGCAAATGGTCAAAAACCAAGCGAAGCCAAGGTACAACAAGTTTACCACCAAATCATCCGCCAACAAAAAGCAGCTCTTGCTAACAATAAAAAGAAATAAATAGGAAAAGTCTGGGATGAAAGTTCCAGACTTCTCACTATGTTCAATAGTTCTCAAGGATAAGACTTTTTCCTTGCATTCTATTGATATTTGATTATGATTAATAGAGAGGCAGTTGCCATTATATCAAGCTGTCTATCCGTTCATTTAGGACGAGTAATTATGATGAACTATCAATCAGAAAAGAAGACTAGAAAGAAGACTGTATGGATAATCGACCAATTGGTTTTTTGGATTCGGGTGTCGGGGGCTTGACTGTTGTACGTGAGCTCATGCGCCAGCTTCCCCATGAAGAAATCGTCTATATTGGAGATTCGGCACGGGCGCCCTATGGTCCCCGTCCTGCTGAGCAAATCCGTGAATATACTTGGCAGTTGGTCAACTTTCTCTTGACCAAGGATGTCAAAATGATTGTCATTGCTTGTAACACTGCGACTGCGGTCGTCTGGGAAGAAATCAAGGCCCAACTAGATATTCCTGTCCTAGGTGTGATTTTGCCAGGAGCTTCGGCAGCTATCAAGTCCAGTCAAGGTGGGAAAATCGGAGTCATTGGAACGCCTATGACGGTCCAATCAGACATCTATCGTCAAAAAATCCATGATTTGGATCCAGACTTACAGGTGGAAAGTTTGGCCTGTCCCAAGTTTGCCCCCTTGGTGGAGTCTGGTGCCCTGTCAACCAGTGTTACCAAGAAAGTGGTTTATGAAACCCTGCGTCCCTTGGTCGGCAAGGTGGATAGCCTGATTTTGGGCTGTACCCATTACCCACTCCTTCGCCCTATCATCCAAAATGTCATGGGGCCTAAGGTTCAGCTCATCGATAGTGGGGCAGAGTGTGTACGGGATATCTCAGTCTTACTCAATTATTTTGAAATAAATCGTAGCCGAGATGCGGGACCTCTTCAACATCGTTTTTACACAACAGCCAATAGCCAAAGTTTTGCCCAAATAGGAGCAGAATGGCTGGAGAAAGAGATTCATGTGGAGCATGTAACTTTATGACAAACAAAATTTATGAATACAAGGATGACCAGGACTGGTATGTCGGTGTCTGGGATGTCTATGGAGGCATCTATAGCCTTATCAAAGATCCGCTTGAGCTTGATTTTATGGATTTAGCGCGGATTTTTCGTGACGAAGAAAATGGCTTCCCGATTACGATAACGGTGATGCGCTGGTCTTCTAACTTTCGTTTGCTCTCCTTTATCGTCGAGATTTTAAATGCAGAAGCAGGACGTAACTTGGAAGTCATCCAACGTCAGGGGGCTCTGCTCTTGGTTGAAAATGAGCAACTCCTGCATGTAGAATTGCCTAAAGAAGGAGTCGATGTAGAAGCCTTCTTTGAAACTAGCAAGGTTAGAGAAACTCTGCTCATTGCTACTCGTAACGAAGGCAAGACCAAGGAATTCCGAGCTATCTTTGACAAGTTAGGCTACGATGTGGAAAATCTCAATGACTATCCAGATCTGCCTGAAGTAGCTGAAACAGGTATGACCTTTGAAGAAAATGCCCGTCTCAAGGCAGAAACCATTTCCCAATTAACAGGCAAGATGGTTCTAGCAGATGACTCAGGTCTCAAAGTCGATGTCCTAGGTGGCTTGCCAGGAGTCTGGTCAGCCCGTTTCGCAGGTGTGGGAGCTACTGACCGAGAAAACAATGCCAAACTCTTGCACGAATTGGCCATGGTCTTTGATCTCAAGGACCGTTCGGCTCAGTTCCATACGACCCTAGTTGTAGCCAGTCCAAACAAGGAAAGCTTGGTTGTTGAAGCTGACTGGCCAGGCTATATCAATTTTGAACCCAAGGGTGAAAATGGCTTTGGCTACGATCCTCTCTTCCTTGTAGGAGAGACAGGCAAATCCTCAGCTGAATTAACCCTGGAAGAAAAAAATAGTCAATCCCACCGCGCCCTAGCCGTTAATAAACTTTTGGAGGTATTTCCATCATGGCAAAGCAAACCATCATTGTAATGAGTGACTCCCATGGCGATAGCTTGATTGTGGAAGAAATCCGTGATCGCTATCTGGGGAAAGTTGATGCCATTTTTCACGATGGTGACTCTGAACTCCGTCCAGACTCTCCGCTATGGGAAGGTATCCATGTCGTCAAAGGAAATATGGACTTTTATGCTGGCTACCCAGAACGTTTGGTAACTCAACTTGGTCCAACCAAGATCATCCAGACGCATGGGCACTTGTTTGACATCAATTTCAACTTTCAAAAGTTGGACTACTGGGCTCAGGAAGAAGAAGCGGACATCTGTCTCTATGGTCACTTGCATGTGCCAAATGCTTGGATGGAAGGCAAAACACTCTTTTTAAATCCAGGCTCCATCAGCCAACCAAGAGGAACCATCAGAGAATGCCTCTATGCCCGTGTGGAGATTGATGACAGCTATTTTAAAGTAGACTTTTTGACACGTGACCATGAGGTTTATCCAGGCTTGTCCAAGGAGTTTGCTCGATGATTGCCAAAGAATTTGAAGCATTTTTATTGGAGCAGGAAGAGACATTTCTTACCCCTGCTGAGAATCTAGCAGCCTTGATCGATACCCATAACGCTGACCATGCGATTTTAGTGTTGAGTCAAATTACCTATACCCGTATCCCTGTTGTGACCTTTGACAAACGCTTTGTCGGTACTATTGGTCTGAGAGACATTTTGGCTTATCAAATGGAGCAAGGTTTGACGGATGAGCAGATGGCAACGACAGATATCGTCAATATGACCAAGACAGATGTGGCAGTCGTCGCTCCAGACTATAATATCACTGAAGTCCTCCATAAACTGGTAGATGAACCTTTCTTGCCAGTCGTAGATGGTGAAGGAATTTTCCAAGGAATCATCACGCGCAAGTCCATCCTCAAGGCAGTTAATGCCCTCTTGCATGACTTTAGTAAGGAATATGAGATTCGATGCAAATGAGAGATAGCATTTCAGCCTTTTTAGAGGGAAAGCAGGATTTGTCTGCCAATTCCAAGCAGTCTTACAGGTATGATCTGGAGCAATTTTTAGACATGGTAGGGGAGCGGATCTCTGAGACTAGTCTCAAGATTTACCAAGGCCAGCTAGCCAATCTAAAAATTAGCGCCCAGAAGCGAAAACTTTCGGCCTGCAACCAATTTCTCTACTTTCTCTATCGAAAAGGAGAAGTGGACAGTTTTTACCGTCTGGAATTAGCCAAACAAGCTGAAAAGAAGACTGAAAAGCCAGAGATTCTAGATCTAGACTCTTTTTGGCAGGAAAGTAATTATCCAGAAGGACGCTTGCTGGCGCTTCTTATCTTGGAAATAGGGCTCTTGCCAAGTGAGATTTTAGCCCTCAAGGTTGCAGATATCAATCTGGATTTTCAAGTGTTGAGAATCAGCAAGGCTTCCCAACAGAGGATTGTCACCATACCTACGACCTTGATTCCAGAGCTAGAACCCTTAATGGGGCAGACCTATCTCTTTGAAAGGGGAGGGAAAGCCTATTCTCGTCAGTGGGCCTTTCGTCAGCTGGAGTCCTTTGTCAAGGAGAAAGGTTTCCCAGAACTATCAGCCCAAGCCCTACGGGAACAGTTCATTCTAAGACAGATAGAAAACAAGGTCGATTTGTACGAAATTGCAAAAAAACTAGGATTAAAAACAGTTCTGACCTTAGAAAAATATAGATAATGGATATTAAATTAAAAGATTTTGAAGGGCCCCTGGACTTGCTCTTGCACTTGGTTTCCAAATATCAGATGGATATCTACGATGTGCCCATTACGGAAGTTATCGAACAGTATCTAGCCTATATCTCAACCCTGCAGGCCATGCGTCTGGAAGTGACGGGTGAGTACATGGTCATGGCTAGTCAGTTGATGCTGATCAAGAGTCGCAAGCTCTTGCCAAAGGTAGCAGAAGTGACAGACTTAGAGGATGACCTGGAGCAGGACCTTCTCTCCCAAATCGAAGAATACCGCAAGTTCAAACTCTTGGGTGAGCACTTGGAGGCCAAGCACCAAGATCGGGCCCAGTACTATTCCAAAGCGCCGACAGAGTTGATCTACGAAGATGCGGAGCTTGTGCATGATAGGACGACTATTGACCTCTTTTTGGCTTTTTCAAATATCCTAGCCAAGAAAAAAGAGGAATTCGCACAGAATCACACGACCATCTTGCGGGATGAGTATAAGATTGAGGACATGATGGTCATCGTAAAAGAGTCCTTGACTGGACAAGACCAGTTGCGCTTACAGGATTTGTTCAAGGAAGCCCAGAATGTTCAAGAGGTTATTACCCTCTTTTTGGCAACCCTAGAGTTAATCAAAACTCAGGAATTGATCCTCGTGCAAGAGGAGAGTTTCGGAGATATCTATCTCATGGAAAAGAAGGAAGAAAGTCAAGAGGCACAAAGCTAGACTTGATAGAGAGGAAAGATGAGTACTTTAGCAGAAATAGAAGCGCTCTTATTTGTAGCAGGTGAAGATGGGATTCGGGTTCGTCAGTTGGCTGAACTCCTCTCACTTCCCCCGACAGGCATCCAACAGAGTTTAGAAAAATTAGCCCAGAAGTATGAAAAAGACCAAGATTCGAGCTTGTCCCTGATCGAGACAGGTGGTGCATACAGATTGGTCACCAAGCCTCAATTTGCAGCGATTTTGAAGGAATACTCCAAGGCACCCATCAACCAAAGTTTGTCTCGGGCTGCCCTTGAAACCTTGTCCATCATTGCCTACAAGCAGCCGGTTACCCGAATTGAGATTGATGCTATTCGTGGGGTCAACTCGAGTGGAGCCTTGGCAAAGTTGCAGGCTTTTGACTTGATTAAAGAAGACGGGAAAAAAGAAGTGTTGGGGCGCCCCAACCTCTATGTGACTACGGATTATTTCCTAGATTACATGGGAATTAACCATTTGGAAGAATTACCAGTGATTGATGAGCTTGAGATTCAAGCTCAAGAAAGCCAATTATTTGGTGAAAGGATAGAAGAAGATGAGAATCAATAAATATATTGCCCACGCAGGTGTGGCCAGTAGGAGAAAAGCAGAAGAGTTGATCAAGCAAGGCTTGGTAACCGTCAACGGCCAAGTGGTACGTGAACTCGCAACGACTATCAAGGCTGGTGATAAGGTTGAAGTTGAAGGCCAGCCTATCTACAACGAAGAAAAGGTCTACTACTTGCTCAATAAACCACGCGGAGTGATTTCCAGTGTGACAGATGATAAGGGCCGCAAGACTGTTGTGGATCTCTTGCCTAATGTCAAAGAACGCATTTACCCTGTGGGACGTTTGGACTGGGATACATCAGGTGTCTTGATTTTGACCAATGATGGGGACTTTACAGATGAAATGATTCACCCCCGTAATGAGATTGACAAGGTCTATGTCGCGCGTGTTAAAGGTGTGGCTAATAAGGACAATCTCCGCCCCTTGACCCGCGGTCTTGAGATTGATGGCAAGAAAACCAAGCCAGCTGTTTATGAAATTCTCAAAGTGGATCCAGTTAAAAATCGCTCTGTGGTACAGTTGACCATCCATGAAGGACGTAACCATCAGGTTAAAAAGATGTTTGAAGCTGTCGGTCTTCAAGTGGATAAGTTGTCTCGGACACGTTTTGGACACCTAGACTTGACAGGTCTTCGTCCAGGAGAATCCCGTCGCCTTAATAAAAAAGAAATCAGCCAACTACACACTATGGCTGTAACCAAGAAATAATGAAACGCATCTTAATAGCGCCAGTACGCTTTTACCAACGTTTTATCTCCCCAGCCTTTCCACCTTCTTGTCGCTTTGAGCCGACTTGTTCCAACTACATGATTCAGGCTATTGAAAAACATGGCTTCAAGGGTGTTCTGATGGGCTTGGCTCGGATTTTGCGTTGTCATCCTTGGTCGAAAATAGGCAAGGATCCCGTCCCAGACCACTTTTCACTCAAACGAAATCATAAATAAAACGAATTACAATGGCGATTCGTTTTATTTATAAGCAGTTTCAAGTTGGAATGATGATTCCCACTACCCTTCTCCTATAAAAAGTGGTAAAATGGAGGACAGAAAGAAGGAACTGATATGACAACATTATTTTCAAAAATCAAAGAAGTAACAGAAATCCCTGCAATCTCAGGTCATGAGGCACCTGTCCGTGCTTATCTTCGTGAAAAGTTGACACCGCATGTGGACGAAGTGGTGACAGATGGATTGGGTGGTATTTTTGGTATCAAACATTCAGAAGCTGCCGATGCACCCCGTGTTTTGGTCGCTTCTCACATGGACGAAGTTGGTTTTATGGTCAGCGAAATTAAGCCAGATGGGACCTTCCGTGTCGTTGAAATCGGTGGTTGGAATCCAATGGTAGTCAGCAGCCAACGTTTCAAACTCTTTACTCGTGACGGTCGTGAAATTCCTGTGATTTCAGGTTCTGTCCCTCCACATTTGACACGTGGAACAGGTGGACCAACCATGCCAGCTATTGCTGATATTATCTTTGATGGTGGTTTCGCGGATAAGGTTGAAGCAGAAAGTTTTGGAATCCGTCCAGGTGACACCATTGTCCCTGATAGTTCTGCTATCTTGACAGCCAATGAAAAAAATATCATCTCTAAAGCTTGGGACAATCGCTACGGTGTTCTCATGGTGAGCGAGTTAGCTCAAGCCCTTTCAGGTCAAAAACTCGGAAATGAACTCTATCTTGGCTCTAACGTCCAAGAAGAAGTTGGTCTCCGTGGCGCTCATACTTCCACAACTAAGTTTGATCCAGAAGTCTTTCTGGCAGTTGACTGTTCACCTGCTGGTGATGTCTACGGTGGCCAAGGTAAGATTGGAGATGGCACCTTGATTCGCTTCTACGATCCAGGTCACTTGCTTCTCCCAGGTATGAAGGATTTCCTTTTGACAACGGCTGAAGAAGCTGGCATCAAGTACCAATACTACTGTGGAAAAGGCGGAACGGACGCTGGAGCAGCTCATCTGAAAAATGGTGGTGTCCCATCTACAACTATCGGTGTCTGTGCACGTTATATCCACTCTCACCAAACCCTCTACGCGATGGATGACTTCCTAGAAGCCCAAGCTTTCTTGCAAGCCTTGGTGAAAAAATTGGATCGTTCAACGGTTGATTTGATTAAAAATTATTAAACATAAGGGAGGTTGATCGGGATGGAAGAAGCAAATCTAGAAAGCCTTATAAAAGACCTCTACAATCATGCCCGTCAGGGCTTGAGTGACGATTTAGTTGCTGCTCTCCTAGAGACTGCTAAGAGGCTGCCTACTACAAATGAGCAGTTACTAGCAGTCCGTCTCTCAGGACTGGTCACCCGTGAATTGCTCACCAATCCCAAACATCCGGCACCTGAGTTGCTCAACTTGGCTCGCTTTATCAAAAGAGAAGAAGCCAAGTACAGAGGAACCGCGGTTTCTGCTATTATGTTTGGAGAGCTATTTAAAATGCTTTGATTCCATTGTGAATCAAAGCATTTTTTTTACGTTAGAAAAAATTTTCTTGATTAAGAGACGAAAAAAACCACCTAAATTAAGGTGGCTTCTTACCAATTAAATTTGTTCAGCAATGACCTTTTCAGCTAGGTTCATAGCATGGTCAGACACACGAGTGTAGTGGGAAATGATGTCGATGAAGTTGACCCCAGCTTGTGTAGAACACTCACCCTTGTTAAGGCGTTTGATATGGGTCTTTCTGAGAATGCGTTCCATATTGTTGATTTCTTTATGGCGTTCAATTAGACTTTGAGCTTTCTCAGTATCGTTGTTTTCCACACTATCAAGGGCATCTTTGATGAACTCAGTGGTAGCGTGATAAATCTCAGCTAGCTCTTTCAAAGCGGCCTCAGAGAACTGAACATTCTTGCGTTGGAGATAGTCTGTTAGGTTGATTAACCCTTCTGCGTGGTCTCCAATCCGTTCCAAATCACGAGACGAGTCGAGGATGTTGGTTAGGATTTCACTTTCCTTTTGACTCAATGATTCGCTTGAAAGGCTAATCAGGTAACGAGTGAGTTTTTCGTCAATTGTGTTAATAGCTTCTTCAGTCTTGTGCCCTTTCTCCGCTAGTTTTTCATCTAGATTGACGATATAGTCGTAGGAAAGGTCAAAAGCTTTTGCAGCATAGTTCCCCAAGTGAAGAAGTTCTTTTTTGGCATTTCCTAGAGCGATAGAAGGTGCCTGTTTGATGAGTTGTTCATCCAAGTAGAGAGCCTCGTATTTAACAACTTCATCTTCACCAGGAATGAGCTTGGTTACAAGGTAAGCTAAGGCACCGATGAATGGGAACTGGATAATGGTATTTGTAATATTAAAGGTTCCGTGAGCAAAGGCAATGGTCATTTCTGGAGCTAGATTGAGCGCCGATTCAAACCATTGAATCAAGCCCGTGAAAGGAACAAGGAAGACAATACAGATAACCGTACCAATTACGTTAAAGGCGACATGGGCACCGGCAACACGTTTGGCAGCGATATTGGCTCCAAGAGAAGCAATGATGGCTGTAATGGTCGTTCCGATATTATCACCAAACAAGACCGGTAGGGCACCTTGTAGGTCAATCAAACCACTTGCGTACAGATTCTGTAAGATACCGATAGTTGCGGATGAAGCCTGAATGAGTAGGGTCAGCCCAGTTCCAACAAAGACACCTAGAATAGGACTCTTACTTAGTTCAACCATGTAGTCTCTAAAGACTTGCAGGTCTTTTAGGGGTTCCATTGCACCGCTCATAAGATTGAGAGCGAAGAAGATACCTCCTACACCAAAGATAATCCGTCCAATGTTATTGATGGAGCGATTCTTGGTGAAGAAGAGACAAACTGCTCCGATAAAGAGCATAGGTAAGGCGTAATCTCCTAGCTTAAAACCGATGATAAAGGATGTAACGGTGGTTCCAATATTGGCACCCATGACAATACCGATAGCCTGACGCAAGGTCAAAAGTCCTGCACTGACAAGTCCTACTGTAATGACTGTAACACCAGAACTTGATTGAATCAGCGCCGTCATACCGATACCAACCAGCACACCGAAGAAGGGATTGCTGGTATATTTGTCAATGTAAAAACGAAGGCGATCTCCAGCAGCTTGTTGCAAACCGTCTCCCATGGTCTTGATACTATATAAAAATAGTCCCAGACCACCTAAAAAGTGAAATAAAATTTCCTGCCAATTAATGGACATTTCTTTTTCCTCCGAAAAATAATAACGGAATTTCTCCTATTCTATTTTAAAGGATAAAAGTAAATCTCACAAGTGTTTAGCTGAAATTTTCATAAGAAACAAGAACTTTCTTTTAAAATGAGAGATAGATTCCCTTTAAGATAGATGATTTATAGGATTGTGTCCAAATTTTACTGATTATTATCCTAGTTATAGTTTTTATGTTAAATAGATTGACATCGCTTTCATATAGTATAAAATGAAGATGATCCTGTTCTGGTGGTGTGCACTGAGAACAGTTACTTTTTATCAAAAAGTAAAGCGCTTACTTTATATTTTATTAGGAGGATAAGATGAAAGATCTATTTTTTGAAAAACGTTGCCGTTACAGTATTCGTAAGCTGTCAATCGGGGCTTGTTCCTTGATGATTGGTTCAGCTCTATTTGCGAGCCCAGCTCTTGCCGAACAAGTCGCAGTCCCTGAAACAGCTGCAAATACGAGCGCCCAAGCTACAAGCGCTAGTGAAACAACTAATCCAGATACTGCAGCCCTTGAAAAACAATTAGAGGAAACAGAGAACAAAGTAGCTGAGCAACCAATTTCAGAAAACACTCCAGCAATAACGGATCTGGTTAATGAAAAAGAAGAAGCAAAGCCAACTCCGACAGATAAAACTGAAAAACCTACTCAACCAACTGAAAAAGAAGAAGTTAAACCAGAGGAAACTCCTCAAGTAGCTGAGAAGAAAGCCGACAAACCGACTCTAGCAGACGTTCCTAAAAATGAAGAAAAGAGTCTCCGACCAAAAGAAATCAAATTTGATACCTGGGAGGATTTGTTGAAATGGGAACCGGGTGCGCGTGAGGATGATCCCATTAACCGTTCATCAGTTGAACTCGCCAAGCGCCATAGAGGCCAGTTGGTTAATGAAAAAGCAAGCAGAAGAGCCAAGGTTCAAGCTCTAGCAAATACCAACTCAAAAGCTAAAGACCACGCTTCTGTCGGTGGTGAGGAATTCAAGGCCTACGCTTTTGATTACTGGCAATACTTGGATTCAATGGTCTTCTGGGAAGGTCTAGTTCCAACTCCAGATGTCATTGATGCCGGTCACCGCAACGGAGTTCCCGTTTATGGAACACTCTTTTTCAACTGGTCAAATAGCATTGCCGACCAAGAGAAATTTGCAGCTGCCTTGAAACAAGATGCAGATGGCACCTTCCCTATCGCACGGAAACTTGTCGATCTTGCTAAGTACTATGGCTTTGATGGATATTTCATCAACCAGGAAACAACGGGGGAATTGGTAGCACCTCTTGGTGAAAAAATGCGCCAATTCATGCTCTATACAAAAGAATACGCAGCCAAAGTCAACCACCCAATCAAGTATGCTTGGTACGATGCCATGACCTACAAATATGGTCGTTACCACGAAGATGGTCTAGGTGATTACAACTACCAGTTCATGCAAAAAGAAGGAGACAAAGTCCCTGCAGATCAATTTTTTGCCAATTTCAACTGGAACAAGGAAAAGAATGACCACTCCGTAGAGATGGCAAAATGGCTAGAACGTAGCCAGTATGATGTCTTTGCAGGCTTGGAATTGCAACAAGGTGGCTCTTATAAGACCAAAGTCAAATGGGATGCCCTCTTAGATGAAAAAGGCAAGTTGCGTTTGTCACTTGGACTTTTTGCACCAGATACGATTACCAGTCTAGGAAAAACAGGCGAAGACTACCACAAGAACGAAGATATCTTCTTCACAGGCTACCAAGGAGATCCAACGGCTCAAAAACCAGCTGACAAAGAGTGGTATGGGATTGCCAATTTAGTTGCTGACCGCACACCAGCAGTTGGCCGAACCTTCACGACCTCTTTTAATACAGGCCATGGTAGAAAGTGGTTTGTAGACGGTAAAGTTTCTAAGGATTCTGAGTGGAACTACCGTTCGGTTTCAGGTGTCTTGCCAACATGGCGCTGGTGGCAGACTTCAACGGGGGAAAAACTTCGTGCAGAATATGACTTTACAGATGCCTATAATGGAGGTAACTCCCTTAAATTCTCAGGTGATGTAGCTGGTAAGACGGACCAGGATGTGAATTTGTATTCTACCAAACTAGAAGTAACTGAAAACACCAAACTTCGGGTTGCCCACAAGGGAGGAAAAGGCTCTAAAGTTTATATGGCCTTCTCTACGACTCCAGACTACAAATTTGAGGATGCAGCTGCATGGAAAGAACTGACTCTCTCTGATGACTGGAAGAATGAAGAATTTGACCTTAGCTCACTAGCTGGAAAAACCATCTATGCAGTCAAACTCTTCTTCGAGCATGAAGGTTCTGTAAAAGATTACCAGTTCAACCTAGGACAATTAACTATCTCGGACAATCACCAAGCGCCACAAGCACCTACAGGTCTCTCAGTAGTGAAACAATCTCTTAAGAATGCCCAAGAAGCTGAAGCAGTGGTTCAATTTTCGGGTAACCAAGATGCAGATTTCTATGAAGTCTACGAAAAAGATGGAGATAACTGGCGTTTGTTGACAGGATCATCTGCTTCAACCATCTACTTGCCAAAAGTTAGCCGTTCTGCTAATGCGACTGGTACGACTCAAGAATTGAAGGTCGTTGCAGTTGGTAAAAATGGCCTTCGTTCCGAAGCTGCGACGGCATCCTTTAACTGGGGGATGACAGTTCAGGATACGACTCTTCCAAGACCTTTAGCTGAAAATATCGTTCCAGGTGCAAAGGTTATTGGTAGCACTTTCCCAAATACTGAAGGTGGAGAAGGTATTGAAGGTATGTTGAACGGTACGATTACAAGTCTGTCAGACAAGTGGTCTTCAGGACAATTGAGCGGTAGTGTGGATATTCGCTTGACCAAGCCACGTACCGTTGTTAGATGGGTCATGGATCATGCGGGAGCTGGTGGAGAATCCGTAAACGACGGTTTGATGAACACCAAGGACTTTGATCTTTACTACAAGGATACAGATGGCGAGTGGAAACTAGCTAAGGAAGTCCGTGGCAATAAAGCGCACGTGACGGATATCACTCTTGATAAACCAATCACCGCCCAAGACTGGCGTTTGCATGTCATTACATCTGATAACGGAACACCTTGGAAAGCCATTCGTATCTACAACTGGAAGATGTACGAAACCTTGGACACAGAAAGTCAAAATATTCCAATGGCTAAGGTAGCTGCTCGTTCACTTGGAAACCATCAAGTTCAACTTGGTTTCTCTGATGTTCCAGCGGGTGCAACTATCACCGTTTACGACAAGGCAGATTCACAAACACCAATTGCAACCTTGAAGTCTGAAACTGGAGGCGACTTGGCAACAGCACCATTGGGCTTTGACAAGCAACCAACTCTCCTCTACTATCGTACCCAACTACCTGGCAAAGAAATCAGTAACACCTTGGCAGTAGCAATTCCGCAGGATGAGAGAAAAATTGCTGCAGTTAGCCTTGAAAAAGGACCTAAGAAGATAGTTTACAAAGAGGGAGAAAAACTTGACCTTAGAGGTGGGACTCTCCGTGTTCAATACGAAGGGGGACAAGCCGATGAGCTGATCAACCTTACTCACTCAGGTGTGACAGTATCTGGCTACAACGCTCATCAAAAAGGGGAACAAAAGCTCACAGTCAGCTACCTTGGACTTCCAGTTACTGGTGCCTTGAAGGTACAAGTGACTGGTCAAGATGAAGGGAAGCCGAAAGAAGTAGCAGGCTTGTACATTACTCAGAAACCGAAAACAGACTATCTAGTAGGAGAGCAACTGGATCTTGCAGAAGGTCGCTTCGGCGTTCTCTATGATGATGAGACAGAAGAAAGTCATGCCTTCACAGATCAAGGTGTTGAAATTACAGGCTACGATGCTCAGAAGACTGGACGACAAACCTTGACCTTGCATTACAAGGGACACACCGCCGAGTTTGATGTCTTGGTTTCTCCAAAAGCAGCTGTCAACGATGAGTACCTCAAACAAGAAATCACTGCTGCCCAAGGCCGTCAGTCAACTCTTGCCTACACCTTCTCAAGCGAGGACAAACAAGCAGCACTAGTAGAGAAGCTCAATGCAGCGAAAGCTGTTGCAGAAAACCATGATGCCAGTCAAGAAGAGGTCAACAGAGCTTTGAATGAGTTGAAACAAGCAGGGACAGACCTGGATGGAAATCAACGTTATCAGACTGCTAGAGAAGAATTGGAAGGCTTGCTCGAATCTGTCCGTGAAAAAGATTCCCAAGCTGAGTTGATTGAACAAGCAGAAACTTTATTAGCTTCAGAGATGCCAACTCCTCAAGCGTTTGCGGAAATGAAAGAAAAGCTAAATAAGAAACTAGCTCCTGCAGAAGAAAGTCACCATGTTGGAAGTATGGATCCAAATGAAGTGGCTCCAACGGTTGAGGCCCTCCCTGAACTAGTTATTGAAACTGAAACAACAGCCTTTGAACGTCAGGAGCGACCAAACTCCGAACTTCTCAAAGGACAACGCCGTATTGTGCAAGCTGGAGTTGAAGGTCAAGTCCGTCGCTTTGTAGAAGTAGATAGCCAAGGCAAACGCACTCTTCGTTCGACTGAGGTAGTCAAGGAAGCTCTTCCAGAAATCACCGAAGTTGGAACAAAAGTTCTATCAAGCAACCAACCAGCTGAAGGTGTGAAAGATTTAGTTCTAGAAACTCCGAAACTGGAAATTGAAGAGGGGACAGTTTCCTTCGAACGTCAGGAACGACCAAATGCAGCCCTTCTCAAAGGACAACGCCAGCTAGTTCAAGCAGGAGTTGAAGGCCAAGTTCGTCGCTTTGTAGAAGTTGATGCTCAGGGCAAACGCACCCTTCATTCTACTGAGGTTCTCAAGGAAGCTCTTCCAGAAATTGTTGAAGTAGGAACGAAAGAGGATCAAGTCTCACAAACAAGGGATCAAGCTCTTTCAGCAACACCAGCAAAAGTTGAAGAAGTAAGTAAAGAGCTGCCAAATACGGGAGCGACAAGAGATGCTAGTCTAGTAGCGCTGGGACTTCTCGGAGTAATGAGTGGCTACGGCTTGCTCTCTAAAAAGAGGAGAGAAGACTAATCAGATTTACGAATCTTGGATTTTCTCATAAAAATAAAAAAACAAGGTTTGACTGTAGATTAGTTAGACCTTGTTTTAATTACTTATTTTATGAGGTCTTTCTAGTTTTAATTTTAAAAAAAGTAGTTTCAGTTGCAAGAATGAACAAGAAAAGTTTAGGGTTTTTCTATCTCTTTTGCGGATTTTGTGATATAATTAACACGTATAAAAAAAGAAGGAGTCATATCTAATGGCAAAATTGACTGTTAAAGACGTTGACTTGAAAGGGAAAAAAGTTCTCGTTCGTGTTGACTTCAACGTACCTGTTAAAGATGGCGTGATTACCAATGACAACCGTATCACTGCAGCTCTTCCAACTATCAAGTACATCCTTGAACAAGGTGGACGTGCAATCCTCTTCTCTCACCTTGGACGTGTAAAAGAAGAAGCAGACAAAGAAGGTAAATCACTTGCTCCTGTAGCTGCTGACTTGGCTGCTAAATTGGGACAAGAAGTTAAATTTATCCCAGGTGTTACACGTGGTGCTGAATTGGAAGCCGCTGTTAACGCTCTTGAAGATGGACAAGTTCTCTTGGTTGAAAACACTCGTTTCGAAGATGTTGATGGCAAGAAAGAATCTAAAAACGATCCTGAACTTGGTAAATACTGGGCATCACTTGGAGATGGCATCTTCGTAAACGATGCATTCGGTACAGCTCACCGTGCACACGCATCTAACGTTGGTATCTCAGCAAACGTTGAAAAAGCAGTTGCTGGTTTCCTTCTTGAAAACGAAATTGCCTACATCCAAGAAGCTGTTGAAGCTCCAGAACGTCCATTCGTAGCGATCCTTGGTGGTTCAAAAGTATCTGACAAGATCGGTGTCATCGAAAACTTGCTTGAAAAAGCTGATAAAGTTCTTATCGGTGGTGGGATGACTTACACATTCTACAAAGCTCAAGGTATCGAAATCGGTAACTCACTTGTAGAAGAAGACAAATTGGATGTTGCGAAAGCTCTTCTTGAAAAAGCAAACGGCAAATTGATCTTGCCAGTTGACTCAAAAGAAGCAAACGCATTTGCTGACTACACTGAAGTGAAAGACACTGAAGGTGAAGCGGTTGATCCAGGTTTCCTTGGTTTGGATATCGGTCCAAAATCTATCGCTAAATTTGACGAAGCTTTGACTGGTGCGAAAACAGTTGTATGGAACGGACCTATGGGTGTATTTGAAAACCCTGACTTCCAAGCTGGAACAATCGGTGTCATGGATGCTATCGTGAAACAACCAGGTGTTAAATCAATCATCGGTGGTGGTGACTCAGCTGCCGCAGCCATCAACCTTGGCCGTGCAGACAAGTTCTCATGGATCTCTACTGGTGGTGGAGCATCAATGGAACTCCTTGAAGGTAAAGTTCTTCCAGGATTGGCAGCCTTGACTGAAAAATAAATAGTTAACTAAAGGAAGATGGTGTGACCATCTTCTTTTTAATTTAATTTATAAATAGGTGGAATTTTTCTATAAATAAAAAAAAAGAGTAAATATTTGCATCCTGCTTTGTAAAGTGCTAATATGAAAAGTAACGACTAAATTTAGATAAGGAAAAGGATTATAATGAAAAATAAAAAAGAAGTCTATGGATTTCGTAAAAGCAAAGTTGCGAAAACGTTGTGTGGTGCTGTTTTAGGAACTGCTTTGATTGCTTTTGCAGACAAAGCAGTATTTGCTGATGAAGTTACAGAGACAACTAGTACAAGTACAGTTGAGGTAGCTACTACAGGGAACCCAGCCACAAATCTACCTGAAGCTCAGGGTGAAATGAGCCAAGTTGCCAAAGCAAGCCAAGCTAAGGCTGGTTCTAAAGACTCAGCTTTGCCAGTAGAAGTATCATCAGCTGATTTGGATAAAGCAGTTGCTGATGCAAAATCTGCAGGAGTTAAGGTGGTTCAAGATGAAACAAAAGACAAAGGAACAGCCACAACTGCTACAGAAAATGCTCAAAAACAAGATGAAATTAAAAGCGACTATGCTAAACAGGCTGAAGAAGTAAAGACAACGACTGAAGCATATAAAAAGGAAGTCGCAGCTCATCAGGCTGAAACAGATAAAATCAATGCTGAAAACAAAGCAGCGGATGACAAGTACCAAAAAGATCTAAAAAGTCATCAAGAAGAAGTTGAAAAAATCAACACTGCTAATGCAACAGCTAAAGCAGAATATGAGGCTAAGCTAGCACAATATCAAAAAGATTTAGCAACTGTCAAAAAAGCAAATGAAGATAGTCAACAGGATTATCAAAATAAACTTTCAGCTTACCAGACAGAATTAGCTCGAGTACAAAAAGCTAATGCTGAAGCTAAAGAGGCTTATGATAAAGCAGTAAAAGAAAACACTGCGAAAAACGAAGCGCTTAAAGCTGAAAATGAAGCGATTAAACAGCGTAATGAAACTGCAAAAGCGAATTATGAAGCAGCGATGAAGCAGTATGAAGCAGACCTTGCAGCTATTAAGAAAGCTAAAGAGGATAATGATGCTGATTATCAAGCTAAATTAGCAGCTTATAAAACAGAATTGGCACGTGTTCAAAAGGCTAATTCTGATGCAAAAGTAGCCTATGAAAAGGCTGTTGAAGAAAACAAAGCTAAAAACAATGCTATCCAAGCTGAAAATGAAGCTATTAAACAACGAAATGAAACAGCCAAGGCAACTTATGAGGCTAAAATAGCACAATACGAAAAAGACTTGGCAGCAGTCAAACAAGCGAATGCAGCTAACGAAACAGACTACCAAACTAAGTTAGCGGCTTATCAGACAGAACTAGCTCGCGTTCAAAAGGCAAATGCTGATGCTAAAACAGCTTATGAGAAGGCTGTTGAAGACAACAAGGCAAAAAATGCAGCGCTCCAAGCTGAAAACGAAGAAATCAAGCAGCGGAATGCCGCGGCTAAAACTGACTATGAAGCAAAATTAGCTAAATACGAAGCTGATCTTGCCAAATATAAGAAAGAGTTGGCTGAGTATCCGGCTAAGTTGCAAGCTTATGAAGCTGAGCAGGCCAAAATTAAGGCAGCTATGGCTTTAGCAGAATCAAAGAAGAATGAAGATGGAAACTTGAGTCGCCCAAGTGCTCAAAGTTTGATTTTCAAATCGGAGCCTAATGCTGAACTTTCATTGACTACAACTGGTGAATTTGTTAGCTATACTGGCATGGAAGCAGCTGTGAAGAATACTGCAGAATTTGCCAATAAACTCTTCCAGTTGGATAACTTTAAAGTAACAGACATTCAAAATGCTAACTACCAGACAAACAAACAGGAAAGCTTTGGTACAGTCGGTAAGTATTCTGAGTACAATTCAAATGTAACAAGTGGTAAGGGACCAACTGAATGGTCTTCAGTCCTGCTGAAACGAGGTCAGTCTGCAACAGCAACTTATACGAATCTTCAGGGGACTTACTATCAAGGAAAAAAAGTTTCTAAAATCGTCTATACTTATACTCTTGATCCTAGTTCCAAGTTCCGCAATGATAAGGCTTGGTTGGGAATTTTTAAAGACCCAACGATGGGGGTTTTCGCTTCGGCTTATACTGGTAATACAGAAGATGCTACCTCTCTCTTCGTTAAGACTGAGTTTCAATTCTATGATGAAGATGGTCAAATTATTAATTTTGACAAGGCCTTGATGTCTGTAGCGTCTCTTAACCGCGAAGCAAACTCAATCGAGATGGCTAAAGATTATACTGGGAATTTCATCAAAATTTCGGGTTCTTCAGTTGGTGAAAAGAACGGCCAAATTTATGCGACAGAATCTGAAAACTTCAAAAAAGGAGTTGGTGGTTCCCGCTTCACCATGTATAAGAATAGTCAACCAGATTCTGGTTGGGATAATGCAGATGCACCAAACTCTTGGTATGGTGCGGGAGCAGTGGAAATCTCAGGTCCTTCAAATAGTATGACTATCGGAACAATTTCGTCTTCAGAAGTGTTGGGACAGCCTGCAGCGAATGATCCACGTAGAGCAGAGAAATTATCTCCCAAAAAGCCAAATATTTGGTTTGCGATTAACGGAAATGTTCGAGCAACTAATTTGCCAACCATCACATTAGAAAAACCAACTCCGCCAGTAGAACCAACTGCACCACAAGCTCCAACTTATGAAGTAGAGAAACCACTGGAACCAGCTCCAGTAGTACCAAACTACGAAAATGAGCCAACTCCACCGGTAAAAACTCCAGATCAACCGGAGCCATCAAAACCAGAAGAGCCAACATATGAGACAGAGAAACCATTGGAACCAGCTCCAGTAGCACCAAACTACGAAAATGAGCCAACTCCACCGGTAAAAACTCCAGATCAACCAGAGCCATCAAAACCAGAAGAGCCAACATATGAGACAGAGAAACCATTGGAACCAGCTCCAGTAGCACCAAGCTACGAAAATGAGCCAACTCCACCGGTAAAAACTCCAGATCAACCAGAGCCATCAAAACCAGAAGAGCCAAATTATGATCCATTGCCAACACCACCGGTAGCACCAACTCCTAAGCAGTTGCCAACACCACCAGCGGTGCCAACAGTTCACTTCCATTACAATCGTCTTTTTGCACAACCTCAGATTAATAAAGAAATTAAAAATGAGGATGGAGTAGATATCGACCGTACTCTAGTTGCTAAGCAGTCTGTAGTGAAGTTTGAGTTGAAAACGGAAGCTTTAACTGCAGGGCGTCCAAAAACAACTTCGTTTGTATTGGTAGATCCACTTCCAACGGGCTATCAGTTTGATTTGGAAGCGACCAAGGCTGCAAGCAAAGGTTTTGAAACAAGCTATGACAAAGCTAGTCACACTGTAACCTTTAAGGCTACTGAGGAGACCTTGGCTGCTTTCAATGCAGATTTGACAAAATCCTTTGAGACTCTATATCCAACTGTTGTTGGTCGTGTCTTGAATGATGGGGCGACTTATACAAATAACTTTACCTTGACAGTCAACGATGCCTACGGTGTCAAGTCAAACATTGTTCGTGTAACGACTCCAGGTAAACCAAATGATCCTGACAATCCAAATAACAACTACATCAAGCCTTTGAAAGTTAACAAGAACAAGCAAGGTGTGAATATTGATGGCAAAGAAGTTCTAGCTGGTTCAACGAACTACTATGAACTCACATGGGATTTGGACCAATACAAGGGAGATAAATCTTCTAAAGAAGCGATTCAAAATGGTTTCTACTATGTGGATGATTATCCAGAAGAAGCCTTAACCCTTCAACCAGAATTGGTTAAGATTCGTGATCTAGAAGGCAACCTTGTATCAGGTATCAGTGTTCAACAATTTGATAGTTTAGAAGCTGCGCCTAAGAAGGTTCAAGAGCTGTTGAAGAAAGCCAACATCACTGTTAAAGGTGCTTTCCAACTCTTCTCAGCTGATAATCCAGCTGAATTCTACAAGAACTATGTAGCAGCAGGAAAATCATTACTCATCACAGATCCGATGACAGTTAAACCTGAATTTGGGCAAACGGGTGGTAAGTACGAAAACAAAGCCTACCAAATTGATTTTGGAAATGGCTATGCTACAGAAGTAGTTGTCAACAACGTACCGAAAATCACACCGAAAAAAGATGTGACAATCAGTATGGATCCAAGCAGTGACAATATTGATGGCCAAACTATTCCGTTGAACCAGTACTTCAATTATCGTTTAATTGGTGGTTTGATTCCACAAAATCATTCTGAGGACTTGAATGACTATAGTTTTGTAGATGATTATGACCAAAAAGGTGATCAATACACTGGAAATTATAAAGTTCTTGCCAAGGTTGATATCCGATTGAAAGACGGTCGTGTTATTAAGGCAGGGACAGACTTAACAGCTGAAACACAGGTTGAACATGATCAAGATAGGGGAATGATTACCATTCGCTTCAAGGAAGAATTCCTTCAAGAGATTCAGTTGGATTCTCCATTCCAGGCTGAGACTTATATTCAAATGAAACGAATTGCTGTCGGAACCTTTGAAAATACCTATGTAAATACTGTGAACAAAGTTGCTTACGCTTCAAATACAGTTCGCACGACAACGCCAGAACCTAAGAAACCAGAGGAGCCAACAACTCCTACTCCAAATCCAAAAGGGAATCCTACTCTACCTCAAACAGGTACAAATGATTCAAGCTACATGCCATATCTTGGTCTAGCAGCTTTAGTAGGAGTTTTAGGACTTGGTCAGTTGAAACGTAAAGAAGATTAAAGCAACTAAGCTCTAAAAGTTAAATAGAAAAGAGGAACTCTGTTTCCTCTTTTTCTTGTAGCTTGAATTAAAAACGCTTCCTATTGATTTTCATTCATAAAATCAACTAATTTATGATAAAATGGTAGTAGAAAGTTGAGATTATGAGTTATTTTAAAAAATATAAATTTGATAAGTCACAGTTCAAGCTTGGTATGCGAACTTTCAAAACGGGGATTGCCGTATTTATAGTTCTCTTGATTTTTGGTTTTTTTGGCTGGAAGGGGCTTCAAATCGGAGCACTAACAGCGGTCTTCAGTTTACGAGAGAGCTTTGATAAGAGTGTCCATTTTGGAACTTCGCGTATCTTAGGAAATAGCATCGGAGGTTTTTACGCCCTTGTCTTTTTCCTCTTAAATACTTTATTTCATGGAGCCTTTTGGGTAACCTTACTAGTTGTTCCGATTTGCACCATGTTAACCATTATGACAAACGTTGCCATGAACAACAAGGCAGGAGTTATTGGTGGTGTAGCGGCTATGTTGATTATTACCCTATCAATACCAAGCGGAGAAACATTTTTGTACGTGTTTGCGCGCGTATTTGAAACATTTATGGGAGTTTTTGTCGCAATCCTTGTAAATTATGATATTGAGCAACTGAAACTCTTTTGGGAGAAAAAAAGAAAATAATGTTACATTTTATGACATTATTCATTGACGTTTGTCTTTTTTTAGACTATAATAGACAGGAAGAAGGAAATTGTAAATGAAGGAAAGAGAATTTCGCCGAAATATGGCTGTTTTTCCTATCGGCAGTGTTATGAAATTGACCGATCTCTCGGCGCGTCAGATTCGTTATTATGAAGATCAAGAGTTGATCAAACCTGATCGAAACGAAGGGAACCGTCGCATGTATTCTTTGAATGACATGGATCGTCTGCTTGAAATCAAAGATTATATCTCTGAAGGTCATAATATTGCTGCGATTAAGAAAAAATATGCTGAACGCGAGGCGAAGTCCAAGAAAGCCGTGAGTCAGACGGAAGTGCGTCGTGCACTTCACAATGAACTCCTCCAGCAGGGGCGCTTTGCTTCAGTACGGTCACCCTTTGGTCGCGGTTAGGCAATCGCAAGTAGTCATATATATTAAGGAGAAAACCCATGCCAATCACAGCTGCAGATATTCGTCGTGAAGTCAAGGAAAAAAATGTTACCTTTATCCGTCTCATGTTTTCAGATATTCTGGGAACCATGAAAAACGTCGAAATTCCTGCTACAGATGAACAGTTAGATAAGGTCTTGTCAAACAAAGCCATGTTTGATGGCTCTTCTATTGAAGGTTTTGTACGTATCAATGAGTCAGATATGTACTTGTACCCAGACTTGGATACATGGACAGTCTTCCCATGGGGAGATGAAAATGGAAGTGTTGCAGGTTTGATCTGTGATGTCTATACAACAGAAGGCGAACCCTTTGCAGGTGACCCACGTGGTAATCTGAAGCGTGCACTTCGTCATATGGAAGAAGTAGGATTCAAATCCTTCAACCTTGGTCCAGAACCAGAATTCTTCCTCTTTAAGTTGGATGAAAATGGGGATCCAACACTTGAAGTAAATGACAAGGGTGGCTACTTTGATTTGGCGCCTACTGACCTTGCGGACAATACACGTCGTGAAATCGTTAATGTCTTGACCAAAATGGGATTTGAAGTAGAAGCGAGTCACCACGAGGTTGCGGTTGGACAACATGAAATTGACTTCAAGTATGATGAAGTCCTCCGTGCCTGTGACAAGATTCAAATCTTTAAACTCGTTGTTAAAACCATTGCTCGCAAACACGGTCTTTACGCAACCTTTATGGCGAAACCAAAATTTGGTATTGCTGGATCAGGTATGCACTGTAATATGTCCTTGTTTGATGCAGAAGGAAACAATGCCTTCTTTGATCCAAATGATCCAAAAGGAATGCAGTTGTCTGAAACAGCCTACCATTTCCTTGGTGGTTTGATCAAGCATGCTTACAACTATACTGCTATCATGAACCCAACAGTTAACTCATACAAACGTTTGGTTCCAGGTTATGAAGCACCTGTTTACATTGCTTGGGCTGGTCGTAACCGTTCGCCACTTGTGCGCGTACCGGCTTCACGCGGTATGGGAACTCGTCTTGAGTTGCGTTCAGTGGACCCCATGGCAAACCCATACATCGCGATGGCTGTTCTTTTGGAAGTTGGTTTGCATGGTATTGAAAACAAAATCGAAGCACCAGCTCCTATCGAAGAAAATATCTACATCATGACAGCAGAAGAGCGTAAGGAAGCTGGAATCACCGACCTTCCATCAACTCTTCATAACGCCTTGAAAGCTTTGACTGAGGATGAAGTGGTCAAGGCAGCCCTAGGTGAACACATCTACACTAGTTTCCTTGAAGCCAAACGTATCGAGTGGGCTAGCTATGCGACCTTTGTTTCACAATGGGAAGTTGATAATTATCTTGACTTATATTAAGAATATAAAAAGATTGTCTGATTGGACAATCTTTTTTATTTTTGCAAAAACTTAAATGGATTTTGATGATGTTTTTAGTATAGTTATTATATAGAAATACAGAAAATGAGAAAGAGTGAATTATGCATTAAAAAGAAATAATATTCTTAAAATAACTGGAAAATGACGTTCATGAATTTTTGTTATACCTATTTAATGCAGTAGTGTGGCGGGTTTAGCGTGGGAAAGAAAAAAGTTTACAATTTGACAACATATTTCTTGAAATACGAATTAGTAAATGATAAAATGTTTTTTGGAATGGATGAGTTTCGGAGAGTTTATAAATTATTTACTATATTATTCACTCAAGTTCTACTCGCCATATTTCATTAAAAAGGAAAGGAGATTCTATGCAAAAAGATAAGTGGTGGCTTCCGTTTTTAGCAGTGGGAGTCATCATCGGATTGTCGGTGGGTTTGATTTATTATACTAGACCCGCTAAGGACGGAGAAGTAGGGACTTCATCAGTTTCGCAATCAACTTCAAGTGCTGAGAACAATACTGCCTTGAGTCTAAAAGGTCAACAACTTCCAGAATTTAAAATGACTTCTCAAGACGGTAAATTGGTTGCTAGTTCAGAGCTGTATGATAAACCTATGTTAATTGTCGAATGGGCTAGTTGGTGTCCTCATTGTCAGAAACAACTACCCATTGTTCAGCAGATGTATGAAAAGTATGGTGAACAGATCAATTTTGTTTTACTAAATATGAACGAACCTGGTAAAGAAACAAAGGAGAGTGCCGATCGATACATTAAGGAAAAAGGATACACTTTCCCTTATTACTATGACGAAGATCAATCAGCGGCAGATCTATTACAGGTTCAGACCATACCAAGTATGTATTTTGTAACCAAAAAGCAAGAAGTAAAAAATGTATTGGTTAATCATTCCGATGCGGAAAGCTTTTCTAACGAGTTGCAAACACTACTCAACTAACATATATCTACTATAGAAAAGGGGGAAGAAGAAATCACAATAGGATTTCAGAAATAGCAATGAGAGATTTCATTAAAAAGGTCTCCATATTGTTTATCATTTTATTCTTATCTGTTCCATTAGCCTTAATGGGACAGCTATTTGGTAGCGCTGCAGCAAATGAAGGCGGTAGTACTATTGAAGTAGGTGGAAATACAAAGATAACACAAAATGGATGTTCCCGTAAAATTGAAAAAACGGAAAAAATTAGCTGGCGCCTGCCTAGAAAACCAGTGGATTTGGTAATCTTGCAGGATGCGAGTGGATCATTTAAGAACACCATTCCAAATGTCCAGAATGCTTTAAAAACTCTGACGACATTTGTGAAGGAAGAAGAGTATGATGAAAATAACCCACGTTTGGTTAAGACTGATAATCCAGATACATCAGACCGGGTTATGATGGCGACCTTCCAAGGTGCAGATGGATACAACTACTACTACAATAACGATTTTACAGGCCGTAAAGATGTTTATGGTAGTTGGGGACCTGACTATGATTACAAATACAAGGCAAGTAACTTGTCTTCTGATCAAAATGATATCCATCAATTCATTAATAATATTAAAGTAGCGGGAGGAACACCAACTGTTCCAGCTATTGACGATGTCATTGCTCAATATAATGAAAGAAAAGGGAATATGGCTAATGGTCGTAAAACTATCTTTCTTTTGATTACGGATGGTGTTGCCAATGGGAAACGTGATCCTGATGGTAAGGTTCGTCTAGAGTATAGTGACTATCGGAACAATATTCTTACACGTGCATGGAATTTTAATGAACTAACAGAGGCGTCTCAAAACGTTTTAGGGCGTGTGAAAGAGGTTAAGGAAGCATCTACAAGACTTAAAAATGTTGTTGGTTCTGAAGGAACAGTAGTAGTTGGTTTCTGGGAAGACGTAACAATCTTTGCGAATTCCAAAGCTCAGTACTATGACACATATAAAGAAGGTTATTCAAAATATTTTGATATAGGGGATAACCGAAGTGTCCAAGAGATTTTCCATGAAGCATTAGAGGGGATGGCTTCTCCAGCTAAAAATATCAATGGAAAAGATGTTTCCTTCTATGTTAATGAACAAAGCGATATCAATAAATTCTCAAGTCGAGTTCTAGAATCTGTTGGTGCTGCTCTGGTTAAAGAAGATATCAAAGGTGAGTTTGAAGTTACTCCAGGATATAAGGTAGATGCAGTTCGAATTAATGGTAAGAAGATTGTATCAAAGGTTACCGATTCGAAGAAAGAAATTCGTGGTAAGATTGTTCAAGAAGGAGACAAGGTTACAATCTCTGTTCCAGAGAGTGTCTTTAATCCAGGAAACAACAAGTTTGACTATGATTTGAGTAAGGAAGCACATGCTGAACAAGTTGATGAGGATGATGAGCAAGACCCTCCTGCAGACTACAAACCAGTTAAGGAGACAGTTCCAGTTCCTGAGTTGACTGGTAAATTTAAAGTTGGTGATTTTGCGACTGAAACAATCGGTGGTTCGAAAGAAACTGTAGAAGTTCAAAAACTTGAATACTGTTACCCAAGTGCCACCAAGAAAATTGCAGACCAAGATCAAAGCAATGATACTGGTACTATTGAAGATCCGCTTCAATTAACAAAAAAACCATCCTATGCAGCGAACTTGTCTGCGAAAGATGAAACATTTACTTATACAGTAGATTACAACTTCAACAACGCTCCATATGAGTTCAAGAAAAATGTTATGCTGACTGACCCTCTTGACTATCGTTTAGAAGTTGTAGGTCATCATGCTTCTGGACCACAAGGTCAAATCTTGACTCGTGTAGTGAAACAAAATGACGATCTCGGAAACGAACGTGAAGTTGTTGTTGCTGATGTACCAAGTGTGAATGGTTATGAATACTTAGTGCTTCAAAAAGCAAAAATGACCATTACGGTTCGCTTGAAGGAGAAATATCGCAATAATCAAGCGAGCAAAGAATTTATGGCTCTTCTTCAGGATAATGATGGCTTCGGTTTGCTGAATCAGGGTAATATCATGTGGAATGGTGAGGATAATAATCCTGATCCAAGTAACCATGCTAAAACGGCTGACAAACCAAGTACAATTCGACGCTCAAACCCAGTCTATGTCAAACCACCAGTCGAGACAGAAGTTACAAAGAAGGTCAATGATAAGGAACATGAAGATCTTAAGAAAGAAGAACTCTTCGAGTACAAGGTGACTGTTCCATGGCCAGGCATTGCAGATACATTCAGCCTTACGGATACAGTTGTTTCAGAGTTGGAAGTTCAGGCAGATAGCTTGAATGTAAAACTTGGTGAAAAAGATAATACTGAGTTGAAAACTGCTACAAAAGTTGAAGGTCAAACTGTTTCACTGACTCTTGATAAAACTCAACTTGAAAAAATCTCACGTAAGGTAACGCGTCGTAAAACTAAAGATGTTCAATACCTTGAATTGACCTTCAAGGCTAAGATTCGTCCGGGTGCTGACCTTTCTAAATATAAGGAAGATGGTCAAATTAAAGTACCTAACACGGCAGATGTTGCCTTGAATGATATCAAGAAAACATCGAATAAAGTAACGGTTACCCCACCAAAACCACAAGAACCTTCTATTGATAAGAAGATTAAT
Organism: Streptococcus oralis subsp. oralis; assembly: GCF_002096455.1. GTDB lineage: Bacteria > Bacillota > Bacilli > Lactobacillales > Streptococcaceae > Streptococcus > Streptococcus oralis_CY. Next base: position 389,373 of record NZ_NCUL01000007.1, read on the forward strand.
GAGAACTTGGATAGCTTCCAAACGTTTGATGGGCAACCATACAACTACAACATTACAACAGCAGTACCAAGTGATGTTGCCAATTACAAGAAATTTGTGATTCGTGATACACTGGATGCTAATTTGGAACTTGCAGGCGACGTAAGTATTAAAGGTTCTGCAGCGGCCCTCTTTGATATCCATACCAATGGCCAAGAGATTACGGCAACGGTGAAGGATGGTCAATTTGGTGAACTTGCAAAATACTCAACTGTTGAACTAGTCATTCCTGCAAAAGTTAAAAATGGTGTGACAGGCACAACCATTGAAAATAAGGCTTCTATTTCCTTTACAAATGAGAATAATGTAGAGAAAGAAGTTGAATCGAAACCTGTCACCGTAACGCCACCTCCTGTAACGAAGAAGATCAATGAAACCCTTGATCACTTAGATATCGCGACAGGTCAAGCGTATAACTACAACATTAAGACAAAACTTCCAACCGATATTACAGATTACAAGAAATTTGTGATTACAGATACACTTGAAGGAGATTTGTCAGTTATCAATGAAACTTCAAGCAAACCAGTTATCAAAGGAGCAGCTGCTGCCTTCTTCGATGTAACAGTTGAGGGTCAAACCGTGACTGCAACGATGAAGGACTTTGCGAACGCTACAGCTCTTGCTGGTCAAGAAGTGGAATTGATTATTCCAGCTAAGATCAATGATGGAGTGACTCGTATCAACATTCCAAATACTGCGAAGTTTAGCTTCACAGATAAGAACGATCATAGCGGAGAAAAAGAAACGAAACCTGTCACCGTAACCCCTCCATCAGAACCAGGTGTTGATAAGAAAATCAACGAAACACTGACAGAGGCAACAATCGGTGCGGAAACCGACTTTACTTATAATATCAAAGCGAAATTGCCAAATGATATTACAACGTACAAGTCCTTCGTTGTAACGGATACCTTGGATGAGAACTTGACTCCAGGTCAAGCTGAAATCAAGGGAGCTGCAGCGAAATTCTTCGATGTAACAGTTCAAGGTCAAACCGTGACTGCAACGATGAAAGATTTTGCGAATGCGGGTGACTACGGTAACCAAGAAGTAGAGCTCGTGATTCATGCCAAAGTGAAGAAAGGCTCAACTGTTCCATCTATTGAGAACAAAGCTAAGATTACTTACACCAACAAGAATGACCAACAAGGTGAGAAAGAAACCAAGCCAGTCACTGTTACACCACCACCAATCACGAAGAAGGTGAATGGTCAGGAACACGCAGATCTTGGTAAGTTATCAGAAATCTTTACTTATACGATTGACTCAACGGTTCCACATGTGGCAGATAGCTTCACCATTTCAGATGATATCGTCAAAGAATTGGCATTTGAAGGGGAAGCAACTGTCACTGTTGACGGCCAAGCTGTTCAAGATTTGACTGTGAAAACAGAAGGTCAAACCTTGACAGTCACATTTGGAAAAGATCAAGTGAAACAATATGCTGGTAAAGCAGTCCAAGTTTCATTCAATGCCAAGATTAAAGACGGCATCACTTTCGATGCTCTCTTGACTGCTTATCCAAATGAAGCAAAAGACAAGCCAGTAGTACCAAATACTGCTAGCTACATCATTAATGACAATCCAGATTCTAAGAAAGAATCAAAACCAGTCACTGTCACTCCACCGCCAACAACAACTCCAGAGCTTAAGAAGGAAGTAAACGGAGCAGAACGTTACGATCTTGCAAAACGTAATGAAGAATTTACTTATACTTTGAAAACAACAATGCCTGCCAATGCAACTGTGTTTGAGATGGCAGACGAGTTGAAAGAAGTTCTAGAATTTGTTGGTGAGAATGCTTCAGCTACTGTTAAACTTGATGGTGAGGATGCAGGATCTAAGGCGACAGTAACAATTTCTGGCCAAGTGATCAAAGTTGCCTTTACAGAAGCTTCTGTAAAAGCAGATGCTGGTAAGTCTATTGAAGTGAATTTCAAGGCTAAGATTAGAGATAATGCAAACTTGTCTGCTTATGTAACCAAAGATGGTAAGACTGAAATTCCAAACAAGGCTTCTTACGACATCGATCACAATCCGAAATATCACAAGGACTCTAACGAAGTCCCAGTAACGCCTCCAACACCAGAAGAGCCAGAAATCAAGAAAGATGTGAACGGCAAAGAAGCTGAAACTCTTGACAAACGCGATCAAGTCTTCACTTACAACGTGAAAACAACAGTAGCGCAAGATGCGACAGCCTTCGCAGTCACAGATACACTAGTAGACGTTCTTGAATTCGCAGGAACTTCAAGTGCTAAATTGAATGGTCAAGCGCTTGAGGCTAGCCAAATCAAGGTAGAAGGTCAAACGATTACCTTGACGCTTACAGAAGAGCAAGTCAAAGCCAATGGCGGTCAAGCAGTTGAATTAACATTCGACGCGAAGATCAAAGCCGGCGCGAACTTGTCAGCGTATGTGAAGGAAGACGGTCATACACAGATTCCGAATAAGGCTTCTTATGACGCAAGCTTCCCACACAAACCAGGAGTGCACAAGGACTCTAATGAAGTCCCAGTAACGCCTCCAACACCAGAAGAGCCAGAAATCAAGAAAGATGTGAACGGCAAAGAAGCTGAAACTCTTGACAAACGTGACCAAGTCTTCACCTATAATGTGAAAACAAGTGTAGCGCAAGATGCGACAGCCTTCTCAGTCACAGATACCCTAGTGGGCGTTCTTGAATTCGCAGGAACTTCAAGTGCTAAATTGAATGGTCAAGCTCTTGAAGCAAACCAAATCAAGGTAGAAGGTCAAACCATCACCTTGACGCTTACAGAAGAACAAGTCAAAGCAAATGGCGGTCAAGCAGTTGAATTAACATTCGACGCGAAGATCAAAGCCGGCGCGAACTTGTCTGCTTACCTATCAGAAGATAAGACTGT
>NZ_NCUL01000007.1:392465-443884 GCF_002096455.1 Streptococcus oralis subsp. oralis
ACTTACAACGTGAAAACAACAGTAGCGCAAGATGCGACAGCCTTCTCAGTCACAGATACACTAGTAGACGTTCTTGAATTCGCAGGAACTTCAAGTGCTAAATTGAATGGTCAAGCTCTTGAAGCAAGCCAAATCAAGGTAGAAGGTCAAACCATCACCTTGACCCTTACAGAAGAACAAGTGAAAGCCAATGGCGGTCAAGCAGTTGAATTAACATTCGACGCGAAGATCAAAGCCGGCGCGAACTTGTCTGCTTACCTATCAGAAGATAAGACTGTGAAAGTTCCTAACAAGGCAGCTTACAAGGCAGATCTTCCAAACAAACCAGGCTTTACGAAAGACTCTAATGAAGTCCCAGTAACGCCACCAACACCAGAAGAACCAGAAATCAAGAAAGATGTGAACGGCAAAGAAGCTGAAACTCTTGACAAACGTGACCAAGTCTTCACTTACAATGTGAAAACAACAGTAGCGCAAGATGCGACAGCCTTCTCAGTCACAGATACACTAGTAGACGTTCTTGAATTTGCCGGCACATCAAGTGCTAAATTGAATGGTCAAGCTCTTGAAGCAAGCCAAATCAAGGTAGAAGGTCAAACCATCACCTTGACCCTTACAGAAGAACAAGCTAAAACAAGTGCTGGTCAAGCTGTTGAATTAACTTTCGACGCTAAGATCAAAGCGGGTGCTAACTTGTCTGATTATGTAACAGAAGATAAGTCAATCAAGGTTCCGAACAAGGCAGCTTACAAGGTAGATCTTCCAAACAAACCAGGCTTCACTAAGGATTCCAATGAAGTTCCAGTAACGCCACCGACTCCAGAAGAGCCAGAAATCAAGAAAGATGTCAACACGAAAGCTGAAGAAACACTCGCTGATCGTGATCAAGTCTTCACCTACAACGTGAAAACAAGTGTTCCAACAGATGCGACAGTCTTCAGTGTAAGTGATACACTTGAATCTGTTCTTGATTATGCAGGTTCAGCAAACGCAATCTTGAATGGTCAAGCTCTTGATGCAAGTCAAATCAAGGTAGAAGGTCAAACCATTACCTTGACCCTTACAGAGGAACAAGTGAAAGCCAATGGCGGTCAAGCTGTTGAATTGAGCTTCACTGCTAAGATTAAAGCGGGAGCTGATTTGACTCCATATCTAACAGATCGTGGATTCACTGTTCCAAATACGGCTTCTTATGATGCAAACATTCCAAATAGACCAGGGCTACACAAAGATTCGAATAAAGTTCCGGTTATCGTTCCAAAAGAACCAGAACCAGAAATTACGAAGAAAATCAACCGTACCTTGGACCACTTGGATGTCGAATACGATGCACCTTACATGTACAATGTCAATACAGCTTTACCAAAAGATATTGATAAGTACAAAGAGTTTATCGTAACGGATACACTTGAATCTGTTTTGGCAATCGCTGATACGCCAGTAGCCTATGTGGACGGTCGTGATGCAAATGGAGCTCTTGAAACAAGTGTTGAAGGAAACACTGTCACTGTAAAAGTGAAAGATTTCGCTCGACTAAAAGGCTTCAAAGAGATTCAATTGTACATCCCAGCTAAACTCAAAGCGAATAGCGATTTGACTGCTTATAAGGACCAATTGGTACCAAACAAAGCAACTGTCAACTTCAAGGATGCCAATGGTCAATCTGGCAGCAAGGAATCAAAACCGGTAACGGTGAAACCACGTGACCCAGAAAAACCAACTGAACCAAAACCAACTGAACCTTCTAAGACTGTTGGACCAGAAGATGGATCAAATCCAACTGGTGGTTACAGATTGAAAGAAGCAGATGAAACATTCCGCTTCGACATTTCAACGCTCGTTCCTGCAGATCCTAAGGATGAAAATGGAAATGCCTTGAAAGATGAGTACGGTCGCATCAAGAAGACGGAATTGACGAACTTCACAATCAGTGATAAAATCAATCAAGTCCTCAAAGTGAACCTTGACCGCATCGCCCTCAAAGTTGAAAACGCTCAATTTGACGCGCTCAAAGCAACTCTTCAAGCCCAACTTGAACAGTCTGAGAAAGAACTCAAAGCTTTGACAGGCAAGTCAACAGAAGAGACTTCAACAGAGGCTAACAAGAAGGAAGATTTGAAAGCGGCGGAAGCGAAAGTGGCTGAATTGAAAGCGAAGTTGGAAGCGGCTAAGGCAGCACAACCAGCTACTCCAGCTACATCTGATTCTTCTGCAACAGAAGATAAGAAACCTGCAACTAGCGAATCAAGTCAAGATCTTGCAAACTTAGAAGCAGAGTTGAAAGCAGCTGAAGAAAACTTAGCTAAACTTCAAGCACCAGCTGAGAAAGAAGCAGAATTGGCACCAGCTGATAAGAAACAACAACAAGAGAAACTCGAAAATGAAATCAAGAAGCTAAAAGAAGCTCAAACTAAGCTTCAAGCAGCTATTGATAAATTGAGTAAGGCTTCAAATGATCGTGGTGAATTAGTAGGTAAAGAGTTGGAAGCAATTGCCACTATTACTTACGATGAAGCTAAAAACATTGTAACTCTTGAAATCAGCGATAAGGATGTTCTTGAAGCCTTGAAGGGAAGTAAAGTAACTCTCGTTCTTTATACCAACTTCAGAGAAGGAACAGATTTTGCACAATTCGCGACAGGTGTACCAAATACGGCAAAAGTAAGCTTTAACGATAAATCAAAAACTACCAACAAGGTTGTGGTGACACCACCGGTTCCGGTAACGCCACCAGCTCCAAATATCCCACCAGCAGAGGGGGATATTCCGAAAAAACCAACAGAACCAGGTAAAACATTGCCAAATACAGGTTCTGAAGTTTCTACAGTTCTTGAAGTATTTGCAGCCCTTGCTGCAGGACTTGCAGGACTTCTGGTTTGGAAACGTAAAGCTGAACGTTAGTACCATATAGTAAGAGGAGAGTAGAAAAATTTACTCTTCTCCTTACTATATATTGAAAGTGTTAAGGGAAAAAATAATGAGTAGAAAAAAATTATTAAAGTTAGGGATTTCTATACTTGCTTTAAATGCTCTTGGAGTAGCAACTTATCATGTAGCTCCTGACTTGTATCGAATTCCAACAGTACATGCAGAAGAGACTCCGGCAGAAGATGAAGAAATTCCAGACGGACAAGAGCGAAACATTGCAAATACGTTCAAAAGAATGCTCAATAATATAGAATCTTCAATTAAGGATTTTACAGATAGTCCAGATGAGGGGAATAAAGAACTCCTAGAGGGTGATGTAGAAGAAGCAAAGAATTTTTTTGAGACTGCAAAGAAGGCAATGAAGAGTCCAGAAGGTCAAAAAAGTTTTGCGGCGCTTGAAGCTCGCTACAATTCTTTAAAAGCTAAGGCTGAGGCGCTTCTCTCAGGGGGAGATTTAAAAGAAGAACATCAAGAAGTCACAACTACTGAGGAGATTCCTTACCCATCTCGGACAGAAAACAATGCAGATCTCGCTGAAGGTACTCGAAAGGTAAAACAAGCGGGAGAAAAAGGTCAGAAGAAAGTTGTTTGGGATGTTACTTTGGTAAATGGCGTTGAGAAAAAACGTGATAGAAAGAGCCAAACGGTAATTAAAGAACCAGTAGAAGAAATCATCGAAGTAGGAACTAAGAAAACAGGTGTAGAAACCAAAGAAACAGTGACTGTAGAGGAGAAAGTTGCTTTTAAAGAAGAAACGAAAGTAGACCCAGCACTGGATAAAGGTCAAACACGTGTTGAAGAAGGTGAAGAAGGTATTGATGAAGTCACTTATGAAGTGACAAAAGTGGATGGTGTTGAAAAATCTCGTAAAGAAGTTTCACGCAAGACCAAGAAAGCTGCAAAAAACAAGATTACCTATACCGGTGGGAAAGCTGTTGTAACGACTAAGGAAGTAACCAAAACTGAAGAAGTTGCCTTCCAGACTCGTGAGGTTGAAAATGCACTCTTAGCTGAAGGTGTTCGCCGAGTGAAAACAGCTGGGCAAAAAGGTGTTCGTACCATTGTTGAAACTGTCACTTACACAGACGGCGTTGAAACAGGTCGTGAGGTGAAATCCAACACAATCACTACTCCAGCAGTAGACGAAGTTGTCGAAGTTGGAACTAAGAAAGTAGTAGCCCCAGTTGTAACGACTAAGGAAGAGACCAAGACAGAAGAAGTTGCTTTCCAAACTAAGGAAGTAACAAATCCAGATTTTCCAGAAGGGACTCGTCAAGTGAAGACAGCTGGTAAGAAGGGTGTTCGTACGATTGTTGAAACTGTCACTTACACAGACGGCGTTGAAACAGGTCGCGAGGTGAAATCCAACACAATCACTACTCCAGCAGTAGACGAAGTTGTCGAAGTTGGAACTAAGAAAGTAGTAGCCCCAGTTGTAACGACTAAGGAAGAAACGAAGACAGAAGATGTTGCCTTCCAAACTAAGGAAGTCACAAATCCAGATCTTCCAGAAGGAAGTCGTCAAGTGAAGACAGCTGGTAAGAAGGGTGTTCGCACCATTGTTTATACAGTGACTTACACAGACGGCGTTGAAACAGGTCGAGTTGAGAAATCAAGCACAATCACCACTCCAGCAGTAGATGAGATTGTTGAAGTTGGAACTAAGAAAGTAACTCCTACAACAACCAACGGTGATAAGAATGATACTGCAATAACAGGGAACCAAGCTGAAAGCACTAAGAAAGAAGAAACTGCAAGCCAAGATAAGAAAGTTCTACCAAGCACAGGTACAGCTTCTACCAGTCTTCTTTCAATGATTGGTTTATTTATCGCCGGTCTAGTAGGCTTTGTCGTTCGTAAGAAGGACTAAGGCTCTCTAATATACAAAAGTATCTTTTGTACGAGAAATACTAAAAAGAACCCAGAATTTATTCTTGGGTTCTTTCTTTATAAAAAATTAAATATATTAATGTTTATGTGTGGCTTGAGTACGTTATGAAACTCATAGAGTGATAATAGGATTAACTATAAAACAGTTATTCACATAGTGTAAACGCCTTTTCTAAAATTTTTATATTTTAATTATTCTCACCGAAAATTGACAATCTGGAAATACAAAATAATAAATTTTTATCTATAATCTACTTTTAATTGCCCTTTTTTTGTGTTAAAATGAGATGAATATTTCTTTTGAAATGATTAAATAATCATTTTTAATTTTGGAGGTACATTATGAAATGGAAATATCGCATGAGAATGCCTTTTTCTACTATTTTCAGTAGAAAAAAACAGGCTTTTCTCGGATTAGTCGTTTTACTTTTTTCTATTTTTCTTCTTCCGCTTCAATCTTATGCGGCTTTAGAAGAAATAAAAAACGGAACGGATATCTCAACCTTGGATATTCGTAAGTTTAATTTGAACATCAACAATTTTAGTGTTTTATCTAAATCACAGGCTGTTGATCAGTTTCATTTATCGAATCCCCACTATGAGTATCTCTGGGGTGGTGCCTATCCAGGCGAGATGGAAAACTTTACTCTTAAAGTAGATAAAAGTAAAAAACAGGATCAAGTTTTCGAAAATCCTCTTTCTCTAAAATTCACAAATATTGGGACAGTCAATGGTAAGCAAGTAGATGCTTATCTAAATTTCAATAAAGTAACCCTACACTATCTTAATACTGCTCAGGCAGAATCTGAGATGAATAGTGCTCAAAAATCTACTGTTGAATTTTTCTCAATTTCTGAATTATGGGAAAGTAGTGCTTTTGAAATTGGGAATGTTCCCTATGTAGATGCGGCTCATGACTACATTATGAATAAGGCTTTTTGGCTTGATGCGGATGTAACAGCAGAGTTGCGTTATGCAGATGGTTCCGAGACAGATTTGAAGTTGGTTATGAAGCCAACAGACATCGATGCAATGGATGCCAACAACTTGAAGGAAACCTTCTATGTTAAAGATTATCAAAATGATGTTAATCTTCGTTTGATGAATAATGCCAATGTTTTAAGACAGGAAGATCAAGGAGATCGAACTGCTTGGGTAGCAACTCAGATTACAAGCGGTAGCTATTCTGAGAACAATATCTCTGGTTTTGCCCTTCGATCAAATAGTAATAGTATGAATTTTGGTTACTCATCAACAGAGGTTGCTTCGGCCGTCTTTGGTCTTTATATTGAAAAAATTGATCCGAGCCCTGTTCTAGCAGTGGATCCTACAGAGATTCCAGCTAAGGAAGGACAAGATGTAACCTATAAAGCTACGTTTAAAGTTCCGGTTCCAGGTAAGGACATTTTAGCAACGCCTTCATCTATCGAAATGGTTCAGAATTTTGATGATCGCTTGGACTATAAAGAACTTAAAGTTGAATCAGGTGGAGTGACTCTGCAAGAAGGACGTGACTATACGATTGAGAAGTCAGGTCAAACAGTTACTGTTAAAATGACACCTGAGTACATAAAATCAAATTCTGCCGCTGAGATTATTATCACTTATAAAACAGCTACCAACAAAAAAGTAGAAGAAAAAGGTCCTGAAAAGATTGACAATACTGTAACATTGCATGTTGATAATTTATCAGCTCCTTCTAATCAGGTAAGCACGGCCCTCCTTTATGAAAAACATCATGAGTTTGTGAGTGGAACCCCAGGCAAAGAACTTCCACAAGAAGTGAAAGACCTGCTTCCAGCAACAGAAAAGAACTTGTCTAATGGTACTCAAGTAACGCCAACACAACCAAGCCAAACAGAAGTGAAGACGGCAGAGGGTACATGGAGCTTTAAGTCTTATGACAAGGCATCAGAAACCATCAATGGAGCGGATGCCCACTTCGTCGGTACTTGGGAATTTACCCCAGCACCAACTTACAAGGCAACACATGAATTTGTCAGCGGAACTCCAGGAAAAGACCTTCCACAAGAAGTGAAAGCCTTGCTTCCAGCAGACCAAACAGACTTGAAAGACGGTAGTCAAGCGACTCCAACTCAGCCAAGTAAAACGGAAGTGAAGACAGCAGAAGGTACTTGGAGCTTCAAGTCCTACGACAAGGCATCAGAAACCATCAATGGAGCGGATGCCCACTTCGTCGGTACTTGGGAATTTACCCCAGCACCAACTTACAAGGCAACACATGAATTTGTCAGCGGAACTCCAGGAAAAGACCTTCCACAAGAAGTGAAAGCCTTGCTTCCAGCAGATCAAACAGACTTGAAAGATGGTAGTCAAGCGACTCCAACTCAACCAAGTAAAACAGAAGTGAAGACAGCAGAAGGTACTTGGAGCTTCAAGTCCTACGACAAGGCATCAGAAACCATCAATGGAGCGGATGCCCACTTCGTTGGTACTTGGGAATTTACTCCAGCTCCAACTTACAAGGCAACACATGAATTTGTCAGCGGAACTCCAGGAAAAGACCTTCCACAAGAAGTGAAAGCCTTGCTTCCAGCAGATCAAACAGACTTGAAAGATGGTAGTCAAGCGACTCCAACTCAACCAAGTAAAACAGAAGTGAAGACAGCAGAAGGCACATGGAGCTTTAAGTCTTATGACAAGGCATCAGAAACCATCAATGGAGCGGATGCCCATTTCATCGGTGCATGGGAATTCACCCCAGCTCCAACTTACAAGGCAACACATGAATTTGTCAGCGGAACTCCAGGCAAAGAGCTTCCACAAGAAGTGAAAACTCTGCTTCCAGCAGACCAAACAGACTTGAAAGACGGTAGTCAAGCGACTCCAACTCAACCAAGTAAAACGGAAGTGAAGACAGCAGAAGGTACTTGGAGCTTCAAGGCCTACGACAAGGCATCAGAAACCATCAATGGAGCAGATGCCCACTTCGTAGGCACCTGGGAATTCACTCCAGCTCCAACTTACAAGGCAACACATGAATTTGTCAGCGGAACTCCAGGAAAAGACCTTCCACAAGAAGTGAAAGCCTTGCTTCCAGCAGACCAAACAGACTTGAAAGATGGCAACAAAGTAACTCCAACGCAACCAAGTAAAACAGAAGTGAAGACAGCAGAAGGTACCTGGAGCTTCAAGTTCTACGATAAGACATCGGAAACAATTAATGGATCAGATGTTAAGTTTGTAGGTACATGGGAATTCACCCCATCCCCAACCTATAAGGCAACTCACGAGTTTGTCAGCGGAACTCCAGGAAAAGAACTTCCACAAGAAGTGAAATCCCTGCTTCCAGCAGACCAAACCGACTTGAAAGATGGTAGTCAAGCGACTCCAACTCAGCCAAGTAAAACGGAAGTGAAGACAGCAGAAGGTACTTGGAGCTTCAAGTCCTACGATAAGGCATCAGAAACCATCAATGGAGCGGATGCCCACTTCGTCGGTACTTGGGAATTTACCCCAGCACCAACTTACAAGGCAACACATGAATTTGTCAGCGGAACTCCAGGAAAAGACCTTCCACAAGAAGTGAAAGCCTTGCTTCCAGCAGACCAAACAGACTTGAAAGACGGTAGTCAAGCGACTCCAACTCAGCCAAGTAAAACGGAAGTGAAGACAGCAGAAGGCACATGGAGCTTCAAGTCCTATGACAAGACATCTGAAACTATTAATGGAGCAGATGCCCACTTTATCGGTACTTGGGAATTCACTCCAGCGCCAACAGTGACTCATAAGGCAACTCACGAGTTTGTCAGCGGAACTCCAGGCAAAGAACTTCCACAAGAAGTGAAAACCTTGCTTCCAGCAGACCAAACAGACTTGAAGGACGGCAGCCAAGTAACTCCAACTCAACCAAGTCAAACAGAAGTTAAGACAGCAGAAGGCACATGGAGCTTCAAGTCTTATGACAAGACATCTGAAATCATCAATGGAGCAGACGCACACTTCGTAGGCACCTGGGAATTCACTCCGGCCCCAATTAAAGATTCTGGAAATAATAGTCAACCAGAAGAAGGAAGTAGTCAAAAGCAGAACTTGTTACCAAACACAGGCTCTGCAGTATCTGGTCTTCTTTCAATCATCGGTCTTGCCTTTGCAAGCCTAGCAGCTTTTATCCTTCGCAAGAAAGATTAAGCCACTCTTAGGAAATAACAAAATGACTTCTTAATTCCTGAGTCTAAGAAGAGAGAACGAGAAATCGTTCTCTCTTTTTCGTTTTATACGCTTGTTTAATTTCTTATCTAATCTACGGCTTTTTCAGACTTAAAAGGAAATACCAAGTAGATGAGAAGTAAGTTTCTAGGTCTGTAGACTGATTTTTAGCACTCTTAACAAAAGAGTGCTAATTTTTTGAGTTTTTGTCTTGACATTATCTTCTAAGGGTGTATAATAGAATCATGAGTTAGCACTTGGGTACATAGAGTGCTAATCGATCGGACAGAGAGGAGTGATGAGATGGTTACAGAGCGTCAGCAGGATATTTTAAATCTGATTATTGACATCTTTACCAAAACGCACGAACCTGTCGGATCCAAGGCGCTACAAGAGTCTATCAATTCTAGTAGTGCTACCATTCGTAATGACATGGCGGCTCTAGAGAAGCAGGGTTTGCTTGAGAAGGCTCATACCTCAAGCGGTCGGATGCCAAGTGTTGCCGGTTTTCAGTACTATGTAAAACACTCACTGGCTTTTGATCGGCTGGCTGAAAATGAAGTTTATGAGATTGTCAAAGCATTTGATCAGGAATTCTTCAAACTGGAGGATATTCTGCAAGAGGCTGCTAATCTACTGACAGACCTGAGTGACTGCACGGTAGTAGCACTGGATGTTGAGCCGAGCAGGCAACGGTTGACAGCCTTTGATATCGTTGTTTTGGGACAACATACAGCCTTGGCAGTATTTACCCTAGACGAGTCCCGAACGGTTACCAGTCAATTTCTGATTCCAAGGAACTTCTTGCAGGAAGATTTGCTGAAACTGAAGAGCATCATTCAGGAACGTTTCCTCGGTCATACCGTTCTAGATATTCACTACAAGATTCGGACGGAGATTCCACAGATTATCCAGCGTTACTTTACGACAACGGACAATGTCATGGATCTCTTTGAACATATCTTTAGGGAAATGTTCAACGAAAATATTGTGGTAGCGGGAAAAGTCAATCTCTTAAATTTTGCCAATCTAGCAGCCTATCAGTTCTTTGACCAACCGCAAAAGGTGGCCCTAGAGATTCGTGAAAGTCTGCATGAAGATCAGATGCAAAATGTCCGTGTTGCGGACAGTCAAGAGTCTTGTCTAGCTGACCTAGCAGTGATTAGCAGTAAATTCCTCATCCCTTATCGTGGTTTTGGAATTCTAGCGATTATCGGTCCGGTCAATCTGGACTACCAGCAATTGGTCAATCAAGTCAATGTTGTCAATCGTGTTTTGACCATGAAGTTGACAGATTTTTACCGCTACCTCAGCAGTAATCATTACGAAGTACATTAAGATTGAAATCATTAAAGGAGGCGAAAATGGCCCAAGATATAAAAAATGAAGAAATGAAAGAAGAGGAAGTTGTGGAAACAACTGAAGAAACAACTCCTGAAAAGTCAGAGTTGGACTTGGCAAATGAACGTGCAGATGAGTTTGAAAATAAATACCTTCGCGCTCATGCAGAAATGCAAAATATTCAACGCCGTGCCAATGAAGAACGTCAAAACTTGCAACGTTATCGTAGCCAAGACCTGGCAAAAGCAATCTTACCATCGCTCGACAACTTAGAACGTGCACTAGCCGTTGAAGGTTTGACAGACGATGTTAAAAAAGGATTGGAGATGGTGCAAGAAAGCTTGGTTTACGCTTTGAAAGAAGAAGGAATCGAAGAAATCGCAGCTGACGGCGAATTTGACCATAACTATCATATGGCCATCCAAACTCTCCCAGCAGATGATGAACATCCAGCAGATACCATCGCCCAAGTCTTTCAAAAAGGCTACAAACTCCATGACCGCATCCTACGCCCAGCCATGGTAGTAGTATATAACTAGGCTAGAGAACTTAAAAACTTGTCCGAAACGACAATAAACTATGAAGAAAGATAAGAAATTGTTCAGCTTTGCAATAGTGAGCGAAGCAAACAAAAGACGATACTCTTCGCCGTGGCGCTATTTGCGCAAACTTTGAGACCTTAGGCTCAAAGTTTAGTCAAAGAGATTGACGAGTCAAGCTCTGACGGCGCCGCCACCTAAGAAGAGTATCAAAAAGAAAGAATATAAAATTTAAGGAGAAAAACACATGTCTAAAATTATCGGTATTGACTTAGGTACAACAAACTCAGCAGTTGCAGTTCTTGAAGGAACTGAAAGCAAAATCATCGCAAACCCAGAAGGTAACCGTACAACTCCATCTGTAGTATCATTCAAAAACGGAGAAATCATCGTTGGTGATGCTGCAAAACGTCAAGCAGTCACAAACCCAGATACAGTTATCTCTATCAAATCTAAGATGGGAACTTCTGAAAAAGTTTCTGCAAATGGAAAAGAATACACTCCACAAGAAATCTCAGCTATGATTCTTCAATACTTGAAAGGTTACGCTGAAGAATACCTTGGTGAAAAAGTAACCAAAGCAGTTATCACAGTCCCAGCTTACTTCAACGATGCTCAACGTCAAGCAACAAAAGACGCTGGTAAAATCGCTGGTCTTGAAGTAGAACGTATCGTTAACGAGCCAACTGCAGCAGCACTCGCTTACGGTTTGGACAAGACTGACAAAGAAGAAAAAATCTTGGTATTCGACCTTGGTGGTGGTACATTCGACGTATCTATCCTTGAATTGGGTGACGGTGTCTTCGATGTATTGTCAACTGCAGGGGACAACAAACTTGGTGGTGACGACTTTGACCAAAAAATCATCGACCACTTGGTAGCAGAATTCAAGAAAGAAAACGGTATTGACTTGTCTACTGACAAGATGGCAATGCAACGTTTGAAAGATGCGGCTGAAAAAGCTAAGAAAGACCTTTCTGGTGTAACTTCAACTCAAATCAGCTTGCCATTTATCACTGCTGGTGAAGCTGGACCTCTTCACTTGGAAATGACTTTGACTCGTGCGAAATTTGACGATTTGACTCGTGATCTTGTTGAACGTACAAAAGTTCCAGTTCGTCAAGCCCTTTCAGATGCAGGTTTGAGCTTGTCAGAAATCGACGAAGTTATCCTTGTTGGTGGTTCAACTCGTATCCCAGCTGTTGTAGAAGCTGTTAAGGCTGAAACTGGTAAAGAGCCAAACAAATCAGTAAACCCTGACGAAGTTGTTGCTATGGGTGCTGCCATCCAAGGTGGTGTCATCACTGGTGATGTGAAAGACGTTGTCCTTCTTGATGTAACACCATTGTCACTTGGTATCGAAACAATGGGTGGCGTCTTCACAAAACTTATCGATCGCAACACTACTATTCCAACATCTAAATCACAAGTCTTCTCAACAGCAGCAGACAACCAACCAGCCGTTGATATTCACGTTCTTCAAGGTGAACGCCCAATGGCAGCAGATAACAAGACTCTTGGACGTTTCCAATTGACAGATATCCCAGCTGCACCTCGTGGAATTCCTCAAATCGAAGTAACATTTGACATTGACAAGAACGGTATCGTATCTGTTAAGGCTAAAGATCTTGGAACTCAAAAAGAACAAACAATTGTTATCCAATCTAACTCAGGTTTGACAGACGAAGAAATTGACCGCATGATGAAAGATGCAGAAGCTAATGCTGAAGCAGATAAGAAACGTAAAGAAGAAGTAGACCTTCGTAACGAAGTTGACCAAGCAATCTTTGCGACTGAAAAGACAATCAAGGAAACTGAAGGTAAAGGCTTTGATGCAGAACGTGATGCTGCCCAAGCTACACTTGATGAGCTTAAGAAAGCTCAAGAAGACAACAACTTGGACGAAATGAAAGCAAAACTCGAAGCCTTGAATGAAAAAGCTCAAGGACTTGCTGTTAAACTCTACGAACAAGCCGCAGCAGCGCAACAAGCTCAAGCAGGAGCAGAAGGCGCACAAGCAACAGGAAACGCAGGCGATGACGTCGTAGACGGAGAATTTACGGAGAAATAAAATAGTCCAGTGGACTATTTTATCCCGAGCTTTAAAATCAGAAGAGCGAGGGCGTTAAGAATGACGAATTACTAAGGTACTTTGTCTAAATGTAATAATGATAAGAAGAAATCCAGAGGTTGCAACCCAGCCTCTGTTTTTCGGTAAAAAAGGACGGAATCTCATTTATTTAGGTTTTGTCTCATAAAAAAGAAGGGAATTGAACCCGACCTAAATCGTGGTTTCGTTCCGTAATATTAATAGAAAGGAATAAGGGTGTTCGTAATTGAACTCGAGCGGAAAGCTTGGAAATTAGATAAACCTCCTAAGAAATCAGGATTTCTTGTCGGTTTCCTAAATTTCAGTCGCTTTCTGTTCGCTCTTAGTATCTTGTATGAACAATACTGAATTTTATGATCGTCTGGGGGTGTCGAAAAACGCTTCGGCAGACGAGATCAAAAAGGCTTATCGTAAGCTTTCGAAAAAATATCACCCAGATATCAACAAGGAGCCTGGCGCTGAGGAAAAATACAAGGAAGTTCAAGAAGCCTATGAGACTTTGAGTGACGACCAAAAACGTGCAGCCTACGACCAGTATGGTGCTGCGGGTGCCAACGGTGGCTTTGGTGGTGCTGGTGGTTTTGGTGGCTTTGACGGAGCAGGTGGCTTCGGTGGTTTTGAAGATATCTTCTCAAGTTTTTTCGGAGGAGGAGGAGCTTCACGCAATCCAAACGCTCCTCGTCAAGGGGATGACCTCCAGTATCGTGTGAACTTAACCTTTGAAGAAGCTATCTTCGGAACGGAAAAAGAAGTTAAATACAATCGTGAAGCCAGCTGTCGTACATGTAATGGCTCTGGTGCTAAGCCAGGGACAAGTCCAGTCACTTGTGGACGCTGTCATGGTGCTGGTGTCATTAACGTCGATACGCAGACTCCTCTTGGTATGATGCGTCGCCAAGTAACCTGTGATGTCTGTCATGGTCGCGGAAAAGAAATCAAAGATCCATGTACAACTTGTCACGGAACAGGGCATGAAAAACAAGCTCATAGCGTACATGTAAAAATCCCTGCTGGTGTGGAAACAGGCCAACAAATCCGCCTCGCTGGTCAAGGTGAAGCAGGCTTTAACGGTGGACCTTACGGGGACTTGTACGTGGTGGTTTCTGTTGAAGCCAGTGATAAATTTGAACGTGAAGGAACAACTATTTTCTACAAGTTAAATCTCAATATTGTCCAAGCAACTCTTGGAGATACTGTGGAAATTCCAACTGTTCATGGAGATGTTGAATTGGTTATCCCAGAAGGAACTCAGACTGGCAAGAAATTCCGTCTACGTGGCAAGGGAGCACCGAGCCTTCGTGGCGGTGCCGTTGGTGACCAATATGTTACTGTCAATGTCGTGACTCCGACAGGTTTGAACGACCGCCAAAAAGCTGCGCTTAAAGAATTCGCAGCTGCAGGTGACTTGAAAGTCAATCCAAAGAAAAAAGGCTTCTTTGACCATATAAAAGATGCCTTTGAAGGAGAATAAAGTAAAAAGAGCCATCGGGCTCTTTTTTACTTATCCTCAAGCTCCTGTGTTTCTTTTATCACAGCTAGTCTAGTCTGGAAATCTTTTTCCAAGACTTTGAACTTGTAGGTCAAATCTTTTTGGTATTCCTTGATAAGGGCTTTTTGTTGGTCGATGATTTGTAGGCTGTTTTGGATGATATCCAAATCATCCTTGATAGCTTCGACGCGGTCAGTTGTATCTAGCACTTCATCCTGAATGGCTTGGCGATTTTTCACGACAAAATAACTTCCAGCTGCAGCACCTGCAAATAGCAATAGATTGGATAGTTTCATGGCAACTCCTTAAGCGTTTCTTATAGTTTCAGCGACTTGAGCAAGTTTGTCAAAGTCTGGTTCGTGGGCGATAAAGTCAATCTTGAGGTCATCTTCTGCACCGTAGCGAGGTACGAGATGCACGTGAGTATGAAAGACCGTTTGACCAGCGACTTCCTCGCAGTTGGCAATGATATTCATGCCGACAGCCTTGGTAGCCTGCATGACTTTTTGAGCCACTGTTGGCACTTGGGCAAAGAGTTGGCTGGCACTCGCAGCATCCATCTCCAAGAGATTGCGGTAGTGCTCTTTTGGTACGACCAAGGTGTGTCCAGGCGTTACTTGAGAGATATCAAGAAAGGCAAGAACCTGCTCATCCTCGTATACTTTTGAAGCAGGAATCTCCCCTGCGATGATCTTACAAAAAATGCAATCTGACATAAAATCCACCTCTACTGTATTGAATTTTGATATAATATAGCTACATTATACCAGATTCGGAGAAAATATGTTAGAAATTAAAAACCTGACAGGAGGCTATGTTCACGTTCCTGTCTTGAAAGATGTGTCCTTTACAGTTGAAAGTGGGCAGTTGGTCGGTTTGATTGGTCTCAATGGTGCTGGGAAATCAACGACAATCAATGAGATTATTGGACTGTTGACACCTTACAGTGGGGAAATCAAGATTAACGGTCTCACCCTGCGAGAGGATGCGACCAACTACCGCAAACAGATTGGCTATATCCCAGAAACGCCTAGTCTGTATGAGGAGTTGACTCTTAGAGAGCATATCGAGACGGTTGCCATGGCCTATGGTATTGAGCAGAATATAGCTTTTGATCGTGTGGAACCTTTGTTAAAAATGTTTCGTTTGGACCAAAAATTAGACTGGTTCCCAGTGCATTTTTCCAAAGGAATGAAGCAGAAGGTCATGATTATCTGTGCTTTTGTCGTAGATCCGAGTCTTTTCATCGTTGATGAGCCTTTCCTTGGGCTCGATCCGCTGGCCATTTCTGACTTGATTCAGCTACTAGAAGTAGAAAAGCAAAAAGGCAAGTCCATTCTCATGAGTACCCACGTGCTGGATTCAGCGGAGAAGATGTGTGATGCCTTTGTCATCCTCCACAAGGGGGAGGTGCGAGCTCAGGGGAACCTCCAGCAACTCCGCGAAGCCTTTGACATGCCTGAAGCGAGTTTGAATGATATTTACTTGGCTCTGACCAAAGAGGAGGAGCTATGAAAGACTTGTTTTTAAAGCGAAAGCAGGCTTTTCGTAAGGAGTGTGTCGGTTATCTGCGCTATGTTCTCAATGACCACTTTGTCTTGTTCCTGCTAGTTCTCATCGGTTTTCTAGCTTACCAGTACAGTCAACTCTTGCAACATTTTCCTGAAAATCATTGGCCTATCCTCTTGTTTTTGGGGATTGTATCTGCCTTGCTTTTGGCTTGGGGAGGAATCGCGACCTACATGGAAGGACCTGACAAGCTCTTTCTCTTAGTCAGTGAAGAGGAGGTTAAGTCTCACCTCAAAGGGCAGACAGTGCGCTCACTGGTCTTTTGGCTCTTTGTCCAAACCCTTTTCTTGCTTTTATTTGCGCCCTTATTTTTAGCCATGGGCTATGGCTTGCCAGTTTTTTTCATCTATATGCTTTTATTGGGAGCTGGGAAATATCTCCTATTTCGTCAAAAAGCCAGTAAATTTTATACAGAGACTGGGCTTGACTGGGACTATGTGATCTCCCAAGAAAGCAAGCGCAAGCAAATTTTGCTTCGTTTCTTTGCTCTCTTTACTCAGGTCAAGGGCGTTTCAAATAGTGTCAAACGTCGCGCTTATCTGGATTTTATCCTAAAGACTGTTCAGAAGGTACCTGGGAAAATTTGGCAAAATCTCTATCTTCGTTCTTACTTGCGAAATGGAGACCTCTTTGCCCTCAGTTTGCGCCTCTTGCTCCTATCCTTGTTAGCTGTGATCTTTATCGAGCAAGCTTGGATCGCGACGGCAGTGGTGGTTCTATTTAACTATCTCCTGCTCTTTCAGTTACTGGCCCTCTATCATGCCTTTGACTACCAGTACTTGACTCAGCTCTTTCCACTAGAAAAAGGGGAGAAAGAGAAGGGATTGAAACAGATTGTGCTTGGTGTGGGAAGTGCAGTTCTTTTGCTGGAATTGCTGGTCGGAGCAGTGGTTTTTCAAGAAAAAATAGCCTTGTTGGCTCTTGTAGGGGCTAGTCTCTTCCTACAATTGTTTTATTTGCCTTACCAACTAAAAAGATTGGTTGACGAATAGACCAAAAACTAGTAGAATAGTAAGGAAACTTTATACGGAGGAAAGAAATGGACTTGGGTGATAATGAGCTAACGCTAACCCCTATCCCTGGGAAGAGCGGCAAAGCTTATATGGGAAGCTACCCTGATGGGAAGCGCGTCTTTGTAAAAATGAACACCTCTCCAATCCTACCTGGCCTAGCCAGAGAACAAATCGCTCCTCAATTACTATGGACTCGTCGTTTGCCAGATGGCCGTGATATGTGTGCTCAGGAATGGCTGACGGGCAAAATCTTGACCCCTTACGATATGAATCGCAAGCAGATTATCAATATCTTGAACCGCCTTCACCGCTCGCGTCCTTTGATGAAGCAGTTGAGCCGTTTGGGATATACCATGGAAACACCAGTTGATTTGCTACGTTCTTGGCAGCAAGGAGTTCCAGAAATCTTGAAGCAGAACCACTATTTGAACAGTGTGATTGCTGAGCTAGGTAAGACGGTTCCAGGTTTTAGGGAAGACCATGCAACGATTGTGCACGGGGATCTTCGTCATAGTAATTGGATTGAAACAGAGAGTGGACTCGTTTATCTAGTGGATTGGGATTCGGTTCGTCTGACGGATCGTATGTTTGATGTGGCGCATTTGCTATGCCACTACATTCCGGATCATCAGTGGCGCCAATGGTTGAGAGACTACGGCTATAAGTACAATCAGACAGTGTTAGATAAATTGTATTGGTATGGTCAGTATTCTTATTTGAACCAGATTGCCAAATACTGTGAAAATCAAGATTTAGACAATGTAAACCGGGAGATTTATGCCTTGCGCGTCTTCCGTGACAAGTATGGAAAGAAGAGATGAGAGTTAGAAATCGTAAAGGGGCGACAGAATTACTAGAGGCCAATCCTCAGTATGTGGTTCTCAATCCCTTGGAAGCTAAAGGGAAATGGCGAGACTTGTTTGGAAATGATCATCCTATTCATGTAGAGGTTGGAAGTGGGAAAGGGGCCTTCGTATCAGGAATGGCCAAGCAAAATCCTGACATCAACTACATTGGGATTGATATCCAAAAGTCGGTATTGAGTTATGCCTTGGATAAGGTATTAGAAGTTGGAGTGCCCAACATCAAGTTGCTGTGGGTAGATGGTTCAGATCTGACCGACTACTTTGAAGACGGTGAGATTGATCGTCTCTACCTAAACTTTTCAGATCCCTGGCCTAAAAAACGCCATGAAAAACGTCGTTTGACTTACAAGAGTTTCTTGGATACCTTCAAGCGCATCTTGCCTGAGAATGGGGAAATCCATTTCAAGACAGATAACCGTGGCTTGTTTGAGTACAGTCTAGTGAGCTTTTCTCAGTATGGGATGAAACTAAATGGTGTTTGGCTAGACTTGCATGCCAGTGATTTTGAAGGCAATGTCATGACAGAGTATGAGCAAAAATTCTCCAGCAAAGGTCAAGTGATCTACCGAGTTGAAGCAGAATTTTAAGAACTAGCTTGAAAACCAGCTAGTTGAGTGCTAATGCTTTACATAAATTGACAAACGTGCTATACTGATAGTAAGAATATGAGAAAGAGAGGCGGGGAAATATCTTCGCCTCTTGCTTATGAGGAGGTGGACGCAATCGCAACAATCGTAGAATTAGTCAGAGAAGTTGTAGAACCTGTCATCCAAGCGCCTTTCGAGCTCGTGGATATCGAGTATGGAAAGATTGGCAGTGACATGATTCTCAGTATTTTTGTAGATAAACCCGAAGGAATTACCTTGAACGACACGGCAGACTTGACAGAAATCATCAGTCCTGTCCTAGACACCATCAAGCCTGATCCCTTCCCAGAACAATATTTCCTAGAAATCACCAGTCCAGGCTTGGAACGTCCTTTGAAAACCAAGGATGCTGTCGCTGGAGCAGTTGGGAAATACATCCATGTCGGGCTCTACCAAGCCATCGATAAGCAAAAAGTCTTTGAAGGAACTTTGGTATCCTTTGAAGAGGACGAGTTGACCATGGAATATATGGACAAGACACGTAAGAAAACCGTCCAAATTCCATACAGTTTAGTATCAAAAGCACGTTTAGCAGTAAAACTATAGAAAAGAAAGGATAGCTTTTGAGGATTCAAAAGTAAAAAGAACATGAGTAAAGAAATGCTAGAGGCCTTCCGCATTTTGGAAGAAGACAAGGGAATCAAAAAAGAAGACATCATCGACGCAGTAGTAGAGTCGCTTCGTTCCGCTTATCGCAGACGCTATGGTCAGTCTGACAGCGTAGCTATCGACTTCAATGAAAAGACAGGTGACTTTACTGTCTATACTGTCCGTGAAGTTGTTGATGAAGTATTTGATAGCCGTTTGGAAATCAGCTTGAAAGATGCCCTTGCCATTAATTCAGCCTATGAACTTGGTGACAAGATCAAGTTTGAAGAAGCACCAGCTGAGTTTGGTCGTGTAGCAGCCCAATCTGCCAAACAAACCATCATGGAAAAAATGCGCAAGCAAACACGTGCCATCACCTACAATACTTATAAAGAACATGAACAAGAAATCATGTCTGGTACAGTAGAACGATTTGACAACCGCTTTATTTACGTCAACCTTGGCAGCATCGAAGCCCAATTGTCAAAACAAGACCAAATCCCTGGAGAAGTTTTTGCTTCCCATGACCGTATCGAAGTCTACGTTTACAAGGTTGAAGACAATCCTCGTGGTGTCAACGTCTTTGTTAGCCGTAGCCATCCAGAAATGATCAAACGTTTGATGGAGCAAGAAATTCCAGAAGTGTATGATGGAACTGTTGAAATCATGAGCGTGGCTCGTGAAGCTGGTGACCGTACGAAAGTTGCCGTTCGTAGCCACAATCCAAACGTGGACGCTATCGGGACAATCGTTGGACGTGGTGGTGCCAATATCAAGAAAATCACCAGCAAATTCCACCCAGCTCGCTACGACGCCAAGAGCGACCGCATGATTCCTGTCGAAGAAAACATCGACGTTATCGAGTGGGTAGCAGATCCAGCTGAGTTTATCTACAATGCTATCGCACCTGCAGAGGTTGACCAAGTTATCTTTGATGAAAATGACAGCAAACGTGCCTTGGTCGTTGTACCTGATAACAAGCTTTCTCTTGCTATCGGTCGTCGTGGACAAAACGTTCGCTTGGCGGCTCACTTGACGGGTTACCGTATCGATATCAAGTCTGCCAGCGAATTTGAAGCTATGGAAGAAGCAGGTCAAGTTGATTACGCAGCTGCGGATGAATTGATCGAAGAATAAAAGCTGCTAGAGGAGGGAAAGATGAAAACAAGAAAAATCCCTTTGCGCAAGTCTGTTGTATCCAATGAAGTGATTGATAAGCGTGATTTGCTCCGCATTGTCAAGAACAAAGAAGGACAGGTCTTTATCGATCCGACAGGCAAGGCCAATGGCCGTGGCGCTTATATCAAGCTAGACAATGCAGAAGCCCTAGAGGCAAAAAAGAAGAAAGTCTTTAACCGTAGCTTTAACATGGAAGTGGAAGAAAGCTTTTATGACGAGTTGATCGCCTATGTAGATCACAAAGTGAAAAGAAGAGAGTTAGGACTTGAATAAGCAAAAGATAAGCAATCTCTTGGGACTGGCTCAACGAGCCGGCAGGATCATATCGGGTGAGGAATTGGTGGTCAAGGCCATTCAAGACCAGAAAGCCAAGCTAGTCTTTCTAGCCCATGATGCTGGTCCCAATCTGACCAAGAAGATTCAAGATAAAAGTGACTATTATCAAGTAGAAGTTATAACCGTGTTTTCAACACTGGAATTAAGCATAGCAGTCGGAAAATCGCGAAAGGTTTTGGCTGTGACAGATGCTGGATTTACAAAGAAAATGAGGTCTCTTATGGAATAGAAGAGGAGGACATGATTTGTCTAAGAAAAGATTGTACGAAATCGCAAAAGAACTTGGAAAAGAAAGTAAAGAAGTTGTAGCGCGTGCAAAAGAGTTGGGCTTGGATGTGAAAAGCCACTCATCGAGCGTGGAAGCTGCTGCTGCTGAACAAATCGCAGCTAGCTTTAAACCTGCACCTGCTCCTAAGGCAGAAGCAAAACCTGCAGCACCAAAAGCAAGTGTAGAAAAGAAAGCAGAAAAGCCTGTATCAGCTAAACCAGTAGTCGCTAAGGAAGAAAGTAAATCAGCTACACCTGCAGCTCCTAAAGAAGAAAAAGTAGTGGCCGCAAGACCACAAAGTCGAAACTTCAAGGCGGAGCGTGAGGCGCGTGCCAAAGAGCAGGCAGAGCGACGCAAACAAAACAAGGGCAACAACCGTGACCAACAACAAAACGGCAACCGTCAGAAAAACGACGGCCGTAATGGTGGCAAACCTGGTCAAGGGAACCGCGACAATCGCCGATTTAACGACCAAGGGAAAAAACCACAAGGTCAAGGGAATCGTGGCAATGATCGCCGTCAGCAACAAGACTTCCAGCCAAAACAAGCTGGCCCACGTGTTGACTTTAAAGCCCGTGCAGCAGCCCTAAAAGCAGAGCAAAATGCAGAGTACGCACGCTCAAGCGAGGAGCGCTTCAAACAATCGCAAGCAGCCAAAGAAGCCTTGGCTCAAGCTAACAAACGCAAGGAGCCAGAGGAAATCTTTGAAGAAGCTGCTAAGTTAGCTGAACAAACGCAGCCAGCTATAACAGTAGCTCCTGTAGCGAAAGAAGCGCCAGTGGATACACGTCGTAAAAAACAAGCTCGACCAGACAAAGAACGTGACGATTATGATCACGAAGAAGATGGTCCTAGAAAACAACAAAAGAATCGAAGTAGTCAGAATCAAGTGAGAAATCAAAGAAATAGTAACTGGAATAACAACAAGAAAAATAAAAAAGGGAACAAGCAAAACAACCGTAACCAGACTCCAAAACCTGTTACAGAGCGTAAGTTCCACGAATTGCCAACAGAATTTGAGTATACAGATGGTATGACTGTTGCGGAAATCGCAAAACGTATTAAACGTGAACCAGCTGAAATCGTTAAGAAACTCTTTATGATGGGTGTGATGGCCACACAAAATCAATCCTTGGATGGAGAAACCATCGAACTCCTCATGGTGGATTATGGTATCGAAGCCAAACAAAAGGTTGAAGTGGATAATGCCGACATCGAACGTTTCTTTGTCGAAGATGGCTACCTTAACGAAGATGAATTGGTTGAGCGTCCACCAGTTGTAACCATCATGGGACACGTTGACCATGGTAAAACAACCCTCTTGGATACCCTTCGTAACTCTCGTGTTGCGACAGGTGAAGCAGGTGGTATCACTCAGCATATCGGTGCCTACCAAATCGTGGAAAATGGCAAGAAGATCACCTTCCTTGATACACCAGGACACGCGGCCTTTACCTCTATGCGTGCGCGTGGTGCATCTGTTACCGATATTACTATCTTGGTCGTAGCGGCCGACGACGGGGTTATGCCTCAGACTATCGAAGCCATCAACCACTCAAAAGCAGCCAACGTTCCAATTATCGTGGCTATCAACAAGATTGATAAACCAGGTGCTAACCCAGAACGCGTTATCGGTGAATTGGCAGAGCATGGTGTTATGTCAACAGCTTGGGGTGGTGATTCTGAATTTGTTGAAATCTCAGCTAAATTCAACCAAAATATCGAAGAATTGTTGGAAACAGTCCTTCTTGTAGCTGAAATCCAAGAACTCAAGGCAGACCCAACAGTGCGTGCGATCGGTACGGTTATCGAAGCGCGCTTGGATAAAGGAAAAGGTGCGGTCGCAACCCTTCTTGTCCAACAAGGTACCTTGAATGTCCAAGACCCAATCGTTGTCGGAAATACCTTCGGTCGTGTCCGTGCTATGACCAATGACCTTGGTCGTCGTGTTAAGGTTGCAGGTCCATCAACACCAGTTTCTATTACAGGTTTGAACGAAGCGCCAATGGCGGGTGACCACTTTGCCGTTTACGAAGATGAAAAATCTGCGCGTGCAGCAGGTGAAGAACGTGCAAAACGTGCCCTCATGAAACAACGCCAAGCTACCCAACGTGTCAGCCTTGAAAACCTCTTTGATACGCTTAAAGCTGGTGAGCTTAAGTCAGTTAATGTTATCATCAAGGCCGACGTACAAGGTTCTGTTGAAGCCCTTTCTGCCTCACTTCAAAAGATCGATGTAGAAGGTGTCAAAGTTACCATTGTCCACTCGGCAGTCGGTGCTATCAACGAATCTGACGTGACTCTTGCGGAAGCTTCAAATGCCTTTATCGTTGGTTTCAACGTACGCCCTACACCTCAAGCGCGTCAACAAGCGGAAGCTGACGATGTAGAAATCCGTCTCCACAGCATTATTTACAAGGTTATCGAAGAGATGGAAGAAGCTATGAAAGGGATGCTTGACCCAGAATTTGAAGAAAAAGTTATCGGTGAAGCAGTTATCCGTGAAACCTTCAAGGTATCTAAAGTGGGAACCATTGGTGGATTCATGGTTATCAACGGTAAGGTTACCCGTGACTCGAAAGTCCGTGTTATCCGTGACGGTGTCGTTATCTATGACGGCGAACTCGCAAGCTTGAAACACTACAAAGACGACGTCAAAGAAGTTACAAACGGTCGTGAAGGTGGTCTCATGATTGATGGCTACAATGATATCAAGACTGATGATGTGATTGAGGCTTATGTCATGGAAGAAATCAAACGATAATAGAGAAACGATAGCCAATTTGACTCGTCGTCAACAAGCGCCTTGATGAACCCTTAGTTCTATCTAAGGCTTGTTTCCTAGATTCAAATGGCTCTAGTTCCTCTATCTAACAGAAATAGCTAGGTCTGCTGGCCTAGCTTTTGGTTCAAAGTAGAGAAAGGAATATCATGGCAAATCATTTCCGTACGGATCGTGTGGGCATGGAAATCAAGCGTGAAGTCAACGAGATTTTGCAAAAGAAGGTCCGTGATCCGCGTGTCCAAGGTGTGACCATCACCGATGTTCAGATGCTAGGTGACTTGTCTGTAGCCAAGGTTTACTACACCATTTTGAGTAACCTTGCTTCGGATAACCAAAAAGCTCAAATTGGGCTTGAAAAAGCAACTGGTACCATCAAACGTGAACTTGGTCGCAATTTGAAATTGTACAAAATCCCAGATTTAACCTTCGTCAAAGATGAGTCCATCGAATATGGAAACAAGATTGACGAGATGTTACGCAATCTGGATAAGAACTAAGAAGGAGGGGTAACCCTCTTTTTTGTTGCCAGAGCATGATCATTACTATTTGACGATATATCTATCTGATAAAAATCGGTTTAAAAAATTTGTAAATTTCAAATAGTATGATATGATAAACCTTGATATAAATGAAAAACGGAGAGATATATGGCTAAACAAGATATAGCTATGCAAGTACTACAACAAGTGGTGAAACTACCCGTAGTCAAGGTCGATCGAGAAAAGTTTTTAGTAGAAAAGTTTTCAAAGGAATTAGACCGTAAGGATATTCCAACTTTGATTGAACAAGGACCGACGGCTTTATTACCCCAGGAAAGCTTGGATCGCGTGGCCAAGGCCTGTATTAAGGACAATGTCCTGTTAGCCAGTGGAACTTCGGTTTTGGCTGGTCTACCTGGAGGGATTGTCATGGCGATTACTATTCCGACAGACGTAGCCCAGTTTTATGCATTCTCATTAAAACTAGCTCAGGAACTAGGGTATATTTACGGATTTGATGATCTCTGGGCATCGCGCAATGAGTTAAGTGAAGATGCTAAAAACACTCTCGTGCTGTATCTCGGTGTGATGCTGGGAGTAAATGGCGCAGGTGCTCTGCTTCGATCAGGCGGTGTGACAGTAGCCAAGCAAGTCATAAAAGTAGTGAACAAGAAAGCCTTGACAAAGACGCTCTGGTATCCTATTTTAGAAAAAGTTTTGAAGATTTTTGGAGTCAATCTGACAAAAGGAGGCCTAGCCAAAGGGATGGGGAAAGTGATCCCTATCCTAGGTGGAGTCATTTCTGGGGGCTTAACCTTTGCGACCATGAAACCGATGGGAGAAAGATTGCAACGGGAATTGTCCAAGCTAGTCAACTACAATGAAGCGCAATATCAAAGAGACGTTGATATTATCCGAAAAGAGGTCGAAATCATCGAAGGAGAGTAATATGGGACTTATAAAAACTCTAGCTAAAACTTACGGGAATTACTTTTTCGTGATGCAAAGCGTCAAAGTCCTGAAGAACATGAAAAAAGATGACAATGCTCTAGTAGGTTTCGGGAAAGTACTGCTTGCTGACAAGCTGATGGATGTAGCCCAGTGGCTCGCAAAACCAGATGATAAGGAATAACTTGAAATGAAAGAAACTAGCAGGAACTCCGCTACTAGTTTTTTAATCTCTTTCCATATGGTATAATATAAGCAGTAAAATCATTTTATACTCTTCGAAAATCTCTTCAAACCACGTCAGCTTCACCTTGCCGTAGGTATGGTTACTGACTTCGTCAGTTCTATCCACAACCTCAAAACACTGTTTTGAGCAACCTGCGGCTAGCTTCCTAGTTTGCTCTTTGATTTTCATTGAGTATTAGAACATACAATGGAGGTCGTCATGGACAATATCATCGATGTATCAATTCCCGTTGCAGAAGTGGTGGACAAGCATCCAGAAGTCTTGGAAATCCTAGTGGAGCTGGGTTTTAAACCACTTGCTAATCCCTTGATGCGCAACACAGTCGGTCGCAAAGTATCGCTGAAGCAGGGTTCTAAACTTGAAGGAACTCCTATGGACAAGATTGTCCGCACACTGGAAGCGAATGGTTACGAAGTGATTGGATTAGACTAATGGCAGATGAACGGATTCATATCCTACGGGATATTTTGTTAGAATTGCACAACGGCGCCTCTCCCGAGTCAGTTCAGGAGCGTTTTGATGCGACTTTTACGGGTGTTTCAGCCATTGAGATTTCCCTCATGGAGCACGAGCTGATGAACTCAGACTCAGGTGTCACCTTTGAAGATGTCATGGAACTCTGCGATGTCCATGCTAATCTTTTTAAAAATGCTGTTAAGGGCGTCGAAGTAGAGGATACTGAACACCCTGGCCACCCAGTTCGCGTCTTCAAGGATGAAAATCTGGCTCTCCGTGCAGCTTTGATTCGCATTCGGAGACTGTTGGATACCTATGAGTCTATGGAAGATGAGGAAATGCTGGCAGAGATGCGCAAGGGCTTGGTCCGTCAAATGGGGCTGTTGGGCCAATTTGATATTCACTATCAGCGCAAGGAAGAGCTCTTTTTTCCCATCATGGAGCGCTATGGTCACGATTCACCTCCTAAAGTCATGTGGGGGGTGGATGACCAGATTAGAGAACTCTTTCAGACAGCTCTAGCGACGGCTAAGGAACTACCAGAAGTGGCGATTTCCACTGTAAAGGAGGCCTTTGAAGCTTTTGCGACAGAGTTTGAAAGTATGATTTTCAAGGAAGAGTCCATCCTTCTCATGATTCTTCTTGAGTCCTTCACCCAGGATGACTGGATTCAGATTGCGGAGGAGAGCGATGCCTACGGCTATGCCATCATCCGTCCGTCTGAAAAATGGGTGCCAGAACGACAGAGTTTCGTTGAGGAAAAGAGTGCAGAGGAGCCCGTGCAGCTGGACACGGCTGAAGGTCAAGTTCAGCAAGTTATCGATACACCAGAAGGCCAGTTCACCATTACCTTTACCCCTAAGGAAAAGGAAGCAGTGCTGGACCGTCATAGTCAACAGGCTTTTGGCAATGGTTATCTCTCCGTCGAGCAGGCCAATCTCATCCTCAATCACCTCCCTATGGAGATCACTTTTGTCAATAAAGACGATATTTTTCAGTATTACAATGACAATACGCCAGCTGATGAGATGATTTTCAAACGGACGCCGTCCCAAGTCGGGCGCAATGTAGAACTCTGCCATCCGCCCAAATATCTAGAAAAGGTGAAGGCCGTTATGCAAGGTCTTCGTGAAGGGGTCAAGGACAAGTATGAAATGTGGTTCAAGTCAGATTCGCGAGGCAAGTTTGTCCACATTACCTATGCTGCGGTACACGA
Source organism: Streptococcus oralis subsp. oralis (assembly GCF_002096455.1). Classification (GTDB taxonomy): domain Bacteria; phylum Bacillota; class Bacilli; order Lactobacillales; family Streptococcaceae; genus Streptococcus; species Streptococcus oralis_CY. The sequence goes on from NZ_NCUL01000007.1 coordinate 419,530, forward strand.
TGAAAACGGGGAATTCCAAGGCGTGTTGGAGTATGTTCAGGATATCCAGCCCTACCGAGAGATTGATACGGACTTCTTCCGTGGATTAGAATAAGGAGAATCAATGAGTTACGAACAAGAATTTATGAAGGAATTTGAAGCCTGGGTCAATACCCAGATCATGATCAACGACATGGCGCACAAGGAAAGTCAAAAAGTCTACGAAGAAGACCAAGACGAGCGTGCCAAAGATGCCATGATTCGCTACGAAAGTCGCTTGGATGCTTATCAGTTCTTGCTTGGTAAGTTTGAAAATTTCAAGGCGGGCAAGGGATTTCATGATCTGCCAGAGGGATTGTTTGGCGAACGGAATTACTAATCATTGCAAATCAAAAAGTGCGTATGAACGCACTTTTTCTATTTATACGTGATGCGTGTGTTTGGTAATCCATTGTTCCATTTTGATATGCAACCAGAATGAATAGATGCCCAAGGTGATGATGGTGAGCAAGAACCACTTGATCCAGTTCCCGAATAATTGAGAACCAGTTCCGTCAAAATAAAGGCGACGTCCATCGATGACAGTATGCTTAACCTTCCAGTTTTGCATCATGCAAACTGCCCAAGGCGTAGCGATTCCAACAGTAAAGCCCATGATAAGCATGGCTAGGATAGCATGTCCAACGTAGCTCAAAAGACCGCCGTCAAAGTAACTTTCGTTATTCATATCGTTCTCCTTATCAGCTTTTTACGTGAATCAGTCTTGCACATTACTGCATATTTTATCAAGAAGTCGAATCATTGTCAAATTAGATTGAAAGAGAAAACGGCTAGATTTTTAAGGGGAATCTTATTTCCTTTCTTGATTTTTTCCAAAAATCTTGATAGAATATCTTTATTAAATCCTTGTCAGAGCAGGGATTTTTTATTGAAAGGATTTTATCATGTCAAAGAAACTCCAACGTAAAAAACAATTGCGAAATAGCCTTCGTCGCTCAGGTGCATTTTCAAGTACGGTGACCAAAGTTGTCGAAGAGACCAAGAAAGTTGTGAAACATGCAGAAAAATCTGCCAGCCAAGCAGGAAAAGTTGTCTCTAAAAAAGTGGAACAAGCAGTAGAAGCGACTAAAGAGCAAGCTCAAAAAGTAGCCAATTCAGTAGAAGATTTCGCAGCTACTTTGGGTGGCCTCTCAGTAGATCGTGCTAAGACTTTCTATGATGAAGGCATCAAGTCGGCTGCTGACTTTAAAAACTGGACTGAAAAAGAACTCCTTGCCTTGAAAGGAATCGGTCCAGCTACCATTAAGAAATTAAAAGAACACGGCATCAGTTTCAAGTAATTTTTCTTGTCCCTTGCATTTCCGTCAAAAACTTGCTACAATAAAGCCATTAGAGGTGTTTTGAATCCCACATTTTACAGAAAGTGGCGGTGCTGAGAAGTCCACAAATGTGTCAAAACTGGTTGCTGATGGATAAAAAATGAAATAATATTGTCTTTTTGTTTTAAAGACGAGAGTTGCGGGCATCTGCCCGAAATTGGGTGGTACCGCGGATAAGCACATTCGTCCCTGTCATGGATATGGCAGGGACGATTTTTTGTAGAAAGCGAGGTAGAAGGATGACAAGAGCAGAGTTGCCAGAAAGAATCGAAACAGAACGTCTCGTTTTACGAGTCCGAACAGTGGCTGATGCCGAGGATATCCATGCCTACGCCAGTCTCCCAGAGGTCGCCTATCCAGCAGCATTTCACCCCGTCAAGAGCTTGGAAGATGAGATTTATTATCTGGAGCATATTCTGCCCGAGCGTAATGAAAAGAACAATCTCCCAGCGGGCTATGGAATTGTCGTTAAAGGAACCGATAAAGTCATCGGCTCTGTTGATTTCCCTCGTCGTCACGAGGATGATGTCTTGGAGATTGGCTATATCTTACATCCAGACCATTGGGGTCTAGGTTATGTTCCAGAAGCAGCGCGTGCCTTGATTGACCTAGCTTTTAAAGAACTGGGTCTTCATAAGATTGAGATGACTTGCTTTGGCTACAATGCCCAAAGTCAACGAGTCGCGGAAAAATTAGGCTTTACCCTCGAAGCTCGCATAAGAGAACGCAAAGATGCCCAAGGCAATCGTTGTGACAGTTTGATATATGGCTTGCTGAGGAGTGAGTGGGAAGCTAGAAGTTGATAGTTGAACTGTTCGAGAAAATCGAACAGTTGGGATGTATTGAAGAATTTCGAAAGCGAGGTGAGAGGATTGGAAACAAGCCAGATTATTACTCTAATTAGTGGAGCAGGAATAGGGGCTATCTTGAGTGCGATTTTAGTGTTTGTTAATAATAGTAAAAGAAATCAACTTGATTATATTACTAAAGAACGCTCTGAATGGAGAAAAAACATAAAGTTGATAATTGTTGATTTGCTAAATGGAGAAAATAGGGAATCTGCAGTAAATAGTCTTAGAACACAAATCAATCCATACGGCTATTGTAGAAATATTAAATATACTAATGAGTATTACATGAAAGATGGACATATTTGGGACCTTTTAAATGATTTTGATTACTCAGAAGAAAAATCGCAAATACTCAGTCAGTATTTAAGGTTACTCTTGAAATATGATTGGGAACGTTCAAAAAATGAGGTTAGAATTAATAATAATTTCTTATGGAATTTTTTAAGATGGGGATTGATAATTCTAAACTTAATAATGTTATTTTGGGCGGGAAATGTGAATAATGAAGTAAATATGTATTTATCATTATTTTCAGTTATTCTTTTATTTTTACAACCGCACCTAATAGAATTTCTATCTAAACTCAATTTTGATTCGCCTAAAGAAAAAACTATTTTAATGTTAACCTTTTTAGTAGGATTTGTATCACCTTATCTTTATTCACTTTATTTAACATTTATTTTATTAAATTTTTATAATCTATTTAAATTGAATTTTCTGGTAAATATCTTCCCGTTAATTTTGATGTTAATTATAATTTCTTCCGAACTTTTGCTTATTTATCAAATTTTTAATATAGACTATAAATATATTTCTCAAATAAAAAAGATAGAAAAAAATAGGACTGATTTAGAGTTAAAATATTACGAAATTTATAATTTAAACTCTAGATTGAAACAAAAATCATGGGATATAAAGTATAATATAACAAAAGAAGATGTTAATAAACTAAAAAAAGAACAGATAAAATTACGCAAGAAAATAAATAAGAAACTAAACAAGAAATTAAAAAGAAACTAATTATTAAGGAGAACACACATGTCTAAAGAACTTTCACCTAAATACAATCCAGCCGAGGTTGAGGCTGGTCGTTACCAAAAATGGCTTGATGCCGATGTTTTCAAGCCTTCAGGCGATAAAAAGGCTAAGCCTTATTCTATCGTGATTCCACCACCAAACGTAACTGGTAAACTCCACCTTGGTCACGCTTGGGACACGACTTTACAGGATATCATCATCCGTCAAAAACGCATGCAAGGTTTTGATACGCTTTGGCTTCCAGGGATGGACCACGCGGGGATTGCGACTCAAGCTAAAGTTGAGGAGCGCTTGCGTGGTGAGGGCATTTCCCGCTATGACCTTGGTCGTGAGAAATTCCTCGAGAAAGTCTGGGAATGGAAAGACGAATATGCCACTACCATCAAGGAACAATGGGGCAAGATGGGCCTCTCTGTAGACTACTCTCGCGAGCGTTTCACCCTTGACGAAGGTTTGTCAAAAGCTGTTCGTAAGGTCTTTGTGGACCTTTACAAGAAAGGCTGGATCTACCGTGGTGAATTCATCATCAACTGGGACCCAGCAGCTCGCACAGCCCTTTCTGATATCGAGGTGATTCACAAGGACGTCGAAGGTGCCTTCTACCACATGAACTACATGCTGGAAGATGGCTCACGCGCCCTTGAAGTTGCGACAACCCGTCCTGAGACTATGTTTGGGGATGTTGCCGTTGCTGTCAATCCAGAAGACCCACGCTACAAGGACTTGATTGGTAAAAACGTCATCCTTCCAATCGCTAATAAATTGATTCCAATCGTTGGAGACGAACACGCAGATCCTGAGTTTGGTACTGGTGTCGTGAAAATCACACCTGCCCATGATCCAAACGACTTCTTAGTTGGTCAACGTCATAACTTACCACAAGTTAATGTCATGAACGATGACGGAACCATGAACGACTTGGCTTTTGAATTTGCTGGTATGGACCGTTTCGAAGCTCGTAAGGCAGTCGTTGCTAAGTTGGAAGAAATCGGTGCCCTTGTTAAAATCGAAAAACGTGTCCACAGTGTTGGTCACTCAGAGCGTACTGGTGTAGTGGTTGAACCACGCTTGTCTACTCAATGGTTCGTCAAGATGGACCAATTGGCTAAAAATGCCATTGCCAACCAAGACACAGAGGACAAGGTAGAATTCTACCCACCTCGTTTCAACGATACCTTCCTCCAATGGATGGAAAATGTCCACGACTGGGTGATCTCTCGTCAGCTCTGGTGGGGTCACCAAATCCCTGCTTGGTACAATGCTGAGGGTGAAATGTACGTCGGCGAAGAAGCACCTGAAGGTGACGGATGGACTCAGGACGAAGACGTCTTGGATACTTGGTTCAGTTCTGCCCTTTGGCCATTCTCAACCATGGGCTGGCCTGGTGTCGACTCAGAAGACTTCAAACGTTACTTCCCAACTTCAACCTTAGTAACAGGTTACGACATCATCTTCTTCTGGGTGTCTCGTATGATCTTCCAATCCTTGGAATTCACTGGTCGTCAGCCATTCCAAAACGTTCTTATCCATGGTCTCATTCGTGATGAGCAAGGACGCAAGATGTCTAAATCTCTTGGTAACGGGATTGACCCAATGGATGTCATCGAGAAATACGGTGCCGATGCCCTTCGTTGGTTCCTTTCAAACGGTTCTGCACCAGGCCAAGACGTCCGCTTCTCTTACGAGAAAATGGATGCTTCATGGAACTTCATTAACAAAATCTGGAACATCTCTCGCTACATCCTCATGAATAATGAGGGCTTGACTCTTGAGCAAGCAACGGCTAATGTCGAAAAAGTTTCCAACAAGGAAGCTGGAAATGTCACAGACCGCTGGATTCTCCACAACCTCAATGAAACGATCGGCAAAGTCACTGAAAACTTTGATAAGTTTGAGTTTGGTGTCGCTGGACACATCCTTTACAACTTCATCTGGGATGAGTTTGCGGACTGGTACGTTGAGTTGACCAAGGAAGTTCTTTATAGCGATAACGAAGAAGAGAAAGTCATCACACGTTCTGTTCTCCTTTACACTTTGGACAAGATCCTTCGTCTCCTTCACCCAATCATGCCATTTGTGACAGAGGAAATCTTTGGACAAATCTCAGAAGGCTCTATCGTTACAGCAGCATACCCAACTGTCAACCCAGCCTTTGAAGACCTCGCGGCTCACACAGGTGTGGAAAGTCTTAAAGACTTGATCCGTGCCGTTCGTAATGCGCGTGCGGAAGTAAACGTAGCACCAAGCAAGCCAATCACCATCCTTGTTAAGACAAGCGATAGCGACTTGGAAGCCTTCTTTAACAGCAATGTCAACTACATCAAACGCTTCACAAATCCAGAACACTTGGAAATCGCATCAACCATCCCTGCGCCTGAACTCGCTATGTCAAGCGTCATCACAGGAGCAGAAATCTACTTGCCACTGGCAGACCTCCTCAATGTCGAAGAAGAACTGGCTCGTCTCGACAAGGAACTGGCTAAATGGCAAAAAGAACTGGATATGGTAGGCAAGAAGCTCTCTAACGAACGCTTCGTAGCCAATGCCAAACCAGAAGTCGTCCAAAAAGAACGCGACAAACAAGCCGACTACCAAGCCAAATACGACGCGACCGTAGCACGTATTGATGAGATGAAGAAATTAGTGAAATAAATATTATAAAAAGGAAAAATAAAATGAGTTGTAAAATTAAGGTCTTTTCCCACACAATAGAACAAAATAGTTCTGGCAAAGAGTTACAATGTTATTTAATCGGAATGAAATTAAATGATTACTTAAATAATCTTCCTTCAGATTATCAAGACTACGATATTCAGCGAGGTATCGTTCGTAATAATTATTTAGATAATATAGGAAAAGATATTATAAAAGGTAATCATCTCCCAATAATAACTTTGACTACAGATAGTTCGATTGACAAAGAAAATGATTTAATTGAAGGTTTTAAAATATTAGATGGTTTACAAAGAACCTTTAGAATTCACCAATTATATCTTTTCTTAAAGAAAATATCGGAGGAAGAAATTAAGAATGAAATTTTTGATGTAGTTAAAAGTGAGAATAAAAATGATTTTAGAAGAAAATACCGTTCTGAATGGAAATTATCTGATGAATTTTCTTACACTGTTTTAGAAGCTAGAAACATTGTTGAGACTTTTATAAATTATAGAAAGGAATTAGTTCCTAATAATTTGCTTGATATTTTTGATAGGGAACAGTGGTTTGAAGTTTGGGAAAATTTATTAATTGAAGACGAGATTAGAAAAATGATCCTTTTAAATGCTGGTCACAAACCGATGAATAACTATCATCAGTTAGAATTGCTATTTTTAAATCAACTTTCTCTTATAAAGAAAGAGTTCTCAAAAATCGAAATAGTTAGAGGAAAAGATATGTCTACATTGGCATATGCAAAATCTCGAAAAAAGCATCAATTTTATTTTGCTCACATTATTGAAACAATTTTATCATTTTTAAACGAGGATGTAGTTACTTTAAATTCATCGCTAATCCAATCTATTCAAGAAGGGGACGATGCATCCATTCGTATACAAGAGAATCCTGAAATCATTTCTGAAACAATTAATTTTCTACTGGAGTTTGATGATATTTTAGATTCTCAATTTGGTAACGAAGGAACTAAATGGATTGCAAAAGATACAGTTTTAACAGCAGTTGTTGTTGCAATTTCTAGAAAAGGAATTTCATATAAAGATTTTATTGAACTTTTAAATAAATATCCTAACAAGTTGAATGTTGAAGGTTTCAATGATTGGAGAAAAACTCTTGATATTTCTAGTATAAATATTGGAAAACATACTAAGGAAACCGTTATTTTAGGTATTTCAGATTTTATAGAAAATCATAATCTTATAAATTGGAAGTTATATTCTGGAGGGTTAAATGACTAATTTGATAAAAATAGATTTTACCCCCGTATCAGACTATATAATAGAGAAGGATGTAGGTGATGACCTCTTAGATCAATTTGAGTTTCTATCAATTAATGATGATTATAATTTTGATGATTTTACTGAAGATAAATTTTTCGAGTGGTTTGGATACTACTTTAATAACGACTATTTAAATGAAATAGATATTTTTATTAACAACTATTTTCTGCCACTAGGTCTATCATTATATCTTGCACTATACAAAATCATTTGTGAAAATAGTAATGCTTTAGATAGTTTTATTGATGGCGGCGATAGTCTTTCTGATCTTATTACTGATAGCAGTTATTCAATTGAAAATTTGGGAATTGAAGATATAAATATTAATGAATCATTCAAGATTAATCATTCAACTTTTTTTATTAAAAATGATGAAGCTGACGCTCAAAGCGAACTTGAAAAATTCAACAAATTATGCAAGTTTATCGGGGAGAACATCCCAAATTTAATTAAGCAAATTCAACTTCTAAATGCTTTAACAGAATTTAATTTTGCTTCTCAAACAAATGATTGTATTTTTATTTATTCAAAACCTGAAAAGGAGTTGGCTCTTGAAGATTTGATAAGCAAATTGAAACTTTATTCAATTATTATTAATGGCAAGACAATTCATAATCCGGTCACAGTAAGTAACATTACTTATCAAAATATAGATGTTTCATTTGAAAATAACTCTGTACAGTATAGACAATTTGATGATATTGCAAATCTTTTGAGTCAGTTTAACAGCGAAAATCGTCTTCTTTCTAAATTTTTAATTCTTTATCAAATATTAGAAAATTTTGAAATAAAACATGATGTTGTAAAAGCAATGAAACATGGTGGCCAGTTTAAGGTTAGAGATTTCACGAAAATTGCCAACAATTTACCGACAAGTGAGTTAGCTTATCTTAAAAAGATTCTAAAAGAATTATTTAAATTAAGCTCTCAAGAAATCACTACTAATGGAAATCCTGTAAATCGTCATATATTAGATATAGTCAGAGATAGTTGGAATTATATTAACTCTAAAGGAGTTGATTTAAATAAGTTGAATTACCAACTAGAACAGATTGGCTTAGATAACGTTCAATTAGCTAATTTTTCTAATTTAATTATGAATTCTTCTGCAAGTAAATTTAATAACTTACAGAAGAATTCTAAAGAAGAGCAACTAATTAATTTTTTAGCTAATAGTATCTATAAACTAAGATGTTCTATTGTACACTATAAGACTCATGAATTTCATCTAAATGATGGTACTCTAGATAATATGGCAGAATTAAAATTATTTTTAACAGATTTTTTAGTACCACTTTTACATAAAATTATTTCAATTTCAATATTCTCTGATATTAGCCCAGTTGCATATACAGATAATAAATTAATTCTATTCTAATTTTAAAAATAGAAAGCAGGTTACTACATGACAAATTCTGTAAGTTCGAACCGACCTGAGAAGTACAACATTGCAGCTTTCTTCTCAGGTGTTGGGGGAATTGAGTTGGGATTTGAACAGACCAACGAGTTCAGAGTGGTGTATGCCAATGAATTTGATAAGTATGCGCGTCAGACTTATCAGTTAAACCATCCAGATACCTATTTGGATGGTCGTGATATTCACGATGTTCAGCCGGAGGATATTCCAGCTGAGCGCGTGGATGTGATTATGGGAGGATTCCCTTGTCAGGCCTTTAGTATTGCGGGTTATCGCAAGGGCTTTGATGATGATCGTGGCGATCTTTTCTTCGAATTGCTTCGCATGATTGAGGGGTGCAAACCTCGCGCTATTTTCATCGAAAACGTCAAGAATATGGTTGGTCATGACCATGGCAATACCTTCAAGGTTATTCGTGAAGCCTTGACCGAGAACAACTACTTTATCAAGTGGAAGGTTCTCAACGGGAAAGACTACGGAAATATCCCACAAAACCGTGAGCGGATATACATTGTCGGCTTTGATACCAAAGAGGCTTATGACTCGTTTGAATTCCCTGAGGAAATCAAGCTGACTACGAGTCTTCAGGATGTTATTAACTTTGGTGATAAGCTAGACGAGGTCTACTACTACCGTGAAGGTAAGCAAAATTTCTATGATCAGTTGAAATTCGAAGTGACCAGTCAAGATACGGTTTACCAGTGGCGCCGTCAGTATGTCCGTGAAAACAAAAACGGTGTTGTTCCTACCTTGACAGCCAATATGGGAACAGGTGGACACAACGTTCCATTGATTTTGACAGACAGTGGTGAGATTCGGAAGCTGACACCGAAAGAAACCTTTAACGTTCAAGGTTACCCTAAATCCTTTAAAATCCCAGAAGGTGTTTCTAACGGTCAGCTCTACAAACAAGCTGGAAACAGCGTGGTTGTGCCCGTGATTAAACGCATCGCGGAGAATGTTGCCAAGGCCTTAAATGAAAGCCAAGGTCAATCTCAACTTGACCGCTCTGGAAAATTTGCTATTATCTATACCAAGATGAACGGCCAGTTTGAAGGCGAGTCCTATGTCAAGGACTTTGCGAATAGCTATGATCAGGCTCTTGAAAAAATCAAGGCTTATGATGATGGTTTAGCAATTCTATCAGACGAAGAGTATTTGAGACTTGTAAAAAAACAAGGCAAACTCGAATTTTACAGTATTAATTAACGAATATATAAGAGGATTAGTGAAAAACTAATCTTCTTTTGATATACTGAAAATAGAAAAGAGGGTGCTTATGTGGGAACATCTAAAGTCTGAACAAAAAGAAAAATACAAAACCTTAATTACAAACTTCGCTAGTTTGAGCCAAGCTTTCTCTCAAAAGGCAGAATCCGAAGACGAGGGACAAACAGAACAATATGTAGCTCCGATTGTCAATTCCAAATTTCAGGAGACGGTATTCCAGAAGGCTTTTAATGCCGTAGGGGAAGATATCGCCAATACTTCCTATGATGCCTCTGTCGTTGTAGATGAAAATCATAAATACCTAGTGGGTATTAAGTCTTTTGGAATTAATTCTGGAGACCAAAAAATCGCTCAGTTCAAGAAGGATTCTCAAGATTGGACGGATTTGTTGGGTGATATCAAGTTTCATGCAGATATTGCTGCTGATAAAGAAACAGCAGACAAGGAAAACTATCAGCGCTATGAAGAGTTGGCGCAAAAGATTGCGACTTTAAGAAACCAGAGAATTGAGTCCTCTAAGGCACAAATCAAGGGTTTCAACTCGGATTCGGTCAATGTTGAAGCTGTTTACCATGTCCTGATGCCAACACCAAAAGGAGAAAATCCTAAGATTTTTGTTGGGGAAACATCTTATTTACCAGTCGATATTGATAATCTAGTCATTGAAGGCTCAACTACCAAAAATAATCCAACCAATTTTCGATTTACGGATGGACAACACCACTACAAGTACACTGCAGCTGACAGCCAGCTCCATATGACCTTTAACAATAAAGATATTGTGGTAGATACTTGGGACGTCCATTATATTGAAGATCCTTTTTCTCTCTTTGAAAATCTTCATTTGCTGACAGCTGAAAAGGAACAGTCCGATATCTTAGAAACAGTGTCTTGGGTTATTACAGACAAACATGGAAATGTAGAAGAAAATTCTGGTTTCAATGCCTTTAACGGTGGTTCAAAATTAGCCAAAAAAGACCGCAAGCCACGAATTTTAAAGATTCAGGATAAATTTAAGAACTGTCTGGCTCCAGAGGAACTAGCTTTTGTGACCTTCTCTCTGGAAGAAATCCTTTTGAAGAAATGGACCAGTAAGGAAGGAAAAGCTCAGATGAAGGCTATTCGTGAGGATTTGATTCACTTTGCTCACAATACTGGCAATGAAAAACTCATTAAAGAAATCGAACAACTCGTCTATCGTCCAGTAAGTGAAGTTTACATTCCTCTGCCTGACTCCAAAAATTTTCATGATGAAAGACCAGACTTCTTTGGTCCAGGTTTCGGGACCTTTGAACCTGGCACTAAAAAACTAGCTCTATCCAAAGAAGAAAGAACCTTTAAATTACGATTTTTGCCTTCTGGAGATGTCATCAATGCCTATATCAACCAAGAAGCTGGTAAGGCAATCCAGTCAACTGATAAGCAAGAAATCCTTGGGAATTGGATTTTGCGTGGTGTTTTCCAGTTGAAGGAACGAGAGGTCTTGACAGGCCAACGGCTCAATGAACTGGAAATCAATGGTATTCGTTTGACTAAGTTTAAAAATGGTGAAATCGGGATTGAATTCATCTGGATTGATACAGAAAATCCACCTCACGATGCCATCGGCTGGGTAGCAAAGGAATAAAAGGTTCTGTCACTTTCTCCCATTTAACCTTTGACTATTCTGCAAAATTATCGTACAATAAAGAGTACATGATAAAATGAGGTCAGAGTCTGTTTGCTCTGGCGATAGTAGTAAAAATGAGGAGAAACGCTTTGGAATTAGAAGTATTTGCTGGGCAAGAAAAAAGTGAACTATCTATGATTGAGGTAGCGCGTGCTATCTTGGAGCTTCGTGGTCGCGATCATGAGATGCATTTTAGCGATCTTGTAAACGAAATTCAAAACTACCTTGGAACATCAAACAGCGACATCCGCGAAGCTTTGCCTTTGTTCTACACAGAGTTGAACTTTGACGGTAGCTTCATCTCTCTTGGAGACAACAAATGGGGGCTTCGTTCATGGTATGGTGTAGACGAAATTGACGAAGAAATTATTGCTCTTGAAGAAAGTGATGACGATGAAGTAGCACCAAAAGCTAAGAAAAAACGTGTCAATGCCTTTATGGATGGTGATTCAGATGCCATTGACTACAATGCAGATGATCCAGAAGATGAAGATGCATACGAAGCAGACCCAGCTCTTTCATATGATGATGAAAATCCAGATGATGAGAAAAATGAAGTGGAAGCTTACGATGCAGAAATCAACGAAATCGCTCCTGATGACTTGGGTGAAGACGTGGATCTTAACGAAGAAGACGACGAGTTTTCTGACGATGATGCTGAAACGAGTGAAGAAGAGTAAAAGACTTCACAGAGGAGATCGCCTGATCTCCTTTTTTGTTCTTTGAGCGTGTTGTCCGTTTGAATTCGGATTTTTAGTTGGTTTGCTGAAAACAATCTTCTTTTTTCATCTTTTACCAATTCGGGTTGACAAATGTTCTGCTTTAAGGTATCATATTGTTCGGGCACCTCTTTTAGAGGTCGGGGCTCCCTAGTTACTAGGGAGCTATTTTTGTTTTTCAGGAAGTTTTCTTGAAAAGTCGTTATTCATAAGGGTCTTGTTTTCTATTTCCCCTCGTAGTTAACAAGACCTTGAGCATTTTAGAAAGAGGAATCTATGTCTACGAAATATATTTTTGTAACTGGTGGTGTGGTGTCGTCTATTGGGAAAGGAATTGTCGCAGCAAGTTTGGGTCGTCTCTTGAAAAATCGTGGTCTCAAAGTGACTATTCAGAAGTTTGACCCTTATATCAATATCGATCCGGGAACCATGAGTCCTTACCAGCACGGAGAAGTCTTTGTGACAGATGACGGAGCTGAGACAGATTTGGACTTGGGTCACTATGAACGTTTCATCGATATCAATCTCAACAAATATTCCAATGTGACAACTGGTAAAATTTACAGTGAAGTTCTTCGTAAGGAACGCCGTGGAGAATACCTTGGGGCAACTGTTCAAGTCATTCCTCATATCACAGATGCTTTGAAGGAAAAAATCAAGCGTGCCGCTCTAACGACAGACTCTGATGTCATTATCACAGAGGTTGGTGGAACAGTAGGAGATATCGAGTCCTTGCCATTCCTAGAGGCCCTTCGTCAGATGAAGGCAGATGTGGGTGCGGATAATGTCATGTACATCCATACAACCTTGCTTCCTTATCTTAAGGCTGCTGGTGAAATGAAGACCAAGCCGACTCAGCATTCTGTAAAAGAATTGCGTGGTTTGGGAATTCAGCCAAATATGTTGGTCATTCGTACAGAAAAACCAGCTGGTCAAGGCATTAAAAACAAACTAGCTCAGTTTTGTGACGTGGCACCAGAAGCCGTTATCGAGTCTTTGGATGTCGAACACCTTTACCAAATTCCATTGAACTTGCAGGCACAAGGTATGGACCAAATTGTTTGTGACCATTTGAAACTAGATGCACCAGCAGCGGATATGACAGAGTGGTCAGCCATGGTGGACAAGGTCATGAACCTGAAAAAACAAGTTAAGATTTCCCTCGTTGGTAAGTATGTGGAGTTGCAAGATGCCTACATCTCAGTGGTTGAAGCCTTGAAACACTCTGGTTATGCCAACGACGCAGAAGTGAAGATTAATTGGATCAATGCCAATGATGTGACAGCAGAGAATGTAGCAGAGCTCTTGTCTGATGCGGACGGAATCATCGTACCAGGAGGTTTTGGCCAACGTGGTACGGAAGGGAAAATCCAAGCCATCCGTTATGCGCGTGAAAATGATGTTCCAATGTTGGGTGTCTGCTTGGGAATGCAGTTGACTTGTATCGAGTTTGCTCGTCACGTTTTGGGTCTTGAAGGTGCAAATTCTGCAGAACTTGCACCAGATACAAAATACCCTATCATTGATATCATGCGTGACCAGGTTGATGTTGAAGATATGGGTGGAACCCTTCGTTTGGGACTTTATCCATCTAAGTTGAAACGTGGTTCTAAGGCAGCAGCTGCTTACCATAATCAAGAAGTGGTGCAACGCCGTCACCGTCACCGTTATGAGTTTAACAACACCTTTCGTGAACAGTTTGAGGCGGCAGGTTTTGTCTTCTCAGGAGTTTCTCCAGACAATCGTTTGGTAGAAATTGTGGAAATTCCTGAAAATAAATTCTTTGTAGCTTGTCAGTATCACCCTGAACTTTCCAGTCGTCCAAACCGTCCAGAAGAACTCTACACTGCCTTTGTCACTGCAGCAGTTGAGAATAGTAACTAGTTATCCTCTAATCTCTGAGAGCAATCTCAGAGGTTTCTTCTAGCATATTTAGGATAAGATTTGCAAAAAAAATAGATAGTGATATGATTAATATAATAATTCCTAAGGAGGATATACAATGAAAAAAATCACACTATTTTGTTTGTCTCTAGCAGGTTTAGCTTTACTGGCTTTCCCTCATTCAGGAAAAGCATTCGAATTGGAAGAAGAATGGGTTATTAAGGGTGGGGTTAAGTATCAAGATGGCAAAATTCTTCGATTTAATAATGGCCATGAAGTAGATATCAAAGTCTTGGATTTGCCAAAAACTGAGAAAATCGAGTGGATGGTCAGTCTCAATGGTCAAGATCAGACAGTCAATTTCCTAGGCCAAGAAAAGGACAAGTCTATGGTCGGTACAGAGGGGCGTTACCTGAATTTCTACGTACCTTATGGCTATAGAGGAGATATCAAGGTCGAGGCCAAGAGTGGAAATGAAGTAAAGACCTGGTCCTCTAAAGTGGTAGATGATGTATATAATGGTGAGAAAAGTGGCTACTACCGTATTGAAGAATCAAAAGACCATTACACCTACCTTGATACAAAATGGGACTATCAAACCAAGACCTACACTGCTACCTTACCAGAGACTATCAATGGTCAAAAAGTTTATGCTTGGAAAGACCATGACAATGGTGAGTTAAAACTTACAAACCCAGAATCTATCAGTCATTCCTACAAGGGGGGAGGAGCCTTCCGAGAACTTTATCCGATTGTAAAAGCAGAAAGCTGGCTAAAATCAGACCAAAATTGGTACTATCAAAAACAAGGCCAACTAGTTCAAAATGCTTGGGTTAAAGACAATGGAACTTGGTACTTTATGAATGATAAAGGGATTATGTTTAATCAAACTTGGTTCTATCAAGGTGGCAACTGGTATGCCTTTAAATCATCAGGAGCTATGATTGCTAGTGATTGGCTTTACGACCAAGGAAAGTGGTACTATTTATCAACTTCAGGCTCTATGAAAGCAAGCACTTGGCTTTATGACAAGGGAGAGTGGTATTATGTCACTTCTTCTGGCGATATGGTTGAGAGTGATTGGGTTAAGGATCAGGACAAGTGGTACTATCTGGATTCCTCAGGTAAGATGCTTCGCAATACCTACACACCTGATGGCTATTATGTTGGCAACTCAGGCGCTTGGCAATAAGGATAAGTTGTCCTCTTTCCTCATTGAGGGAAGGGGATTTTCCTTACCTATATGCTACTTCCCTATTTGTCCTAGAGCCCTTTTTGTGTTACAATGAATGATATGAAAGCTAAGAAATTATGGATGACTGGCTTGACTGTGGCTGGTCTAAGTGCCCTTGCTTTGGGTGCCAAAAAAGCAGCAGATAACCACAAACTGATGAAGACGCAAGAAGAGTTGACTGCTATCGTGCGCGAACTTTTCTCAGATATGGGTGAGATTGCGACTCTCTATGTTCAAGTCTACGAAAGTAGCCTAGAGCGACTTGTCGGAGGAGTCGTTTTCGAGGATGGTCGTCACTATACCTTTGTCTATGAAAATGAAGACCTGGTCTATGAGGAGGAAGTCTTATGATACAACCTGCAAGTTTAGAAGAATTGGCATCTTTAGTAGAAAAAGATGGCAAGAAAGTCTTCCTTTTTGTGGCAGACTGGTGTGGCGATTGTCGTTATATCTATCCATCCTTGCCAGAGATTGAGGAGACCAATCCAGAGTTCACCTTTATTCGAGTGGACCGAGACCAGTATCTGGATCTGGCCAAACTCTGGGATGTGTACGGGATTCCTAGCCTTGTTGTTCTAGAAAAGGACAAGGAAATCGGCCGATTTGTCAATCGTGACCGTAAAAGCAAGCAACAAATTAACGACTTTTTAGCAGGACTGAAATAGGAGAAAAAGGAAACAATGATTTTTACATATAATAAAGAGCATGTCGGCGATGTCCTTATGATCATCGTGAAAAACAGCGGAGATGCCAAGTTGGACGTGGAGCGCAAAGGCAAGGTAGCCCGTGTTTTCCTCAAAGAAAATGGAGAAACAGTAGCTTGGAATATTTTCGAAGTTTCAAGTTTGTTTGAAATTGCAGAGCGCGGTCAAGTCTTTTTATCAGATGAGCAAGTGGAACGTTTGAACCAAGAATTGCAGACGGAAGGCTTTGCAGAAGAAATTGTCAATGACAAGGAACCTAAGTTTGTTGTTGGTGAAATTGTCGAGATGGTAGCCCATCCAGATAGTGACCACCTCAACATCTGCCAAGTTGCAGTCGCAAGTGATAAGACAGTGCAAATCGTTGCAGGGGCTCCCAATGCGCGTCTTGGTCTGAAAACCATTGTAGCTCTTCCTGGAGCTATGATGCCCAAAGGAAATCTCATTTTCCCAGGCGAACTTCGTGGTGAAAAGAGTTTTGGCATGATGTGCAGCCCTCGTGAACTTGCCTTGCCGAATGCTCCGCAAAAACGTGGGGTTATTGAATTATCAGAAGACCAAGTTGTCGGAACTCCATTTGACCCAGCCAAACACTGGACTGCCTAGGAAGTTGTCAGTATCTGATAGACCAGATAGAGGGGGATAAGATGGCGAAAAATGTAGTGATTACAGGAGCGACCTCAGGAATCGGTGAAGCGATTGCGCGTGCTTATCTGGAGCAGGGGGAGAATGTCGTTCTAACAGGGCGACGGACAGACAGACTAGAGACCCTCAAGTCAGAGTTTGCAGAAACGTTTCCAAATCAAACAGTTTGGACCTTTCCACTGGATGTGACGGATATGGCTATGGTAAAGACTGTCTGCTCCGATATTTTGGAAACGATAGGGCAGATTGATATCTTGGTCAATAACGCTGGACTAGCTCTTGGCTTGGCTCCCTATCAGGACTATGAAGAGTTGGATATGCTGATCATGTTGGATACCAATGTCAAGGGTTTGATGGCAGTCACTCGCTGTTTCTTGCCTTCTATGGTAAAAGTCAATCAGGGGCATATTATCAATATGGGATCGACCGCAGGAATTTATGCTTATGCTGGGGCAGCTGTTTACTCAGCCACCAAGGCAGCAGTTAAGACTTTTTCAGATGGCCTGCGAATTGATACCATCGCAACGGATATCAAGGTGACCACCATTCAACCAGGGATTGTCGAAACAGATTTCTCTACAGTTCGTTTTCATGGTGACAAAGAGCGTGCTGCCACCGTCTATCAGGGAATTGAGGCCTTGCAAGCTCAGGATATTGCAGATACAGTGGTCTATGTGACCAGTCAGCCTCGTCGTGTGCAGATTACAGATATGACCATTATGGCCAATCAACAGGCGACAGGTTTCATGGTTCATAAAAAATAAAAAATTTTCTCGAAAAGTTACAAATTTCTGTAACTTTTTTTGATTCCTTACGAATAGATAAGTAGGAGGAAGAAAATATGTATAATAAAGTTATCATGATCGGGCGCTTGACGTCTACACCAGAATTGCACAAAACAAACAACGACAAGTCAGTGGCGCGAGCAACTATCGCTGTGAACCGTCGTTACAAAGACCAAAACGGGGAACGTGAAGCTGATTTTGTCAATTTGGTTCTTTGGGGGAAATTGGCTGAAACCTTGGCAAGCTACGCAACTAAAGGTAGTCTTATCTCTGTGGATGGAGAACTTCGTACCCGTCGCTTTGAGAAAAATGGCCAGATGAACTATGTGACTGAAGTCCTTGCCACAGGATTCCAACTTTTGGAAAGCCGCGCCCAACGTGCTATGCGTGAAAATAACGCTGGACAGGATTTGGCAGACTTGGTTTTGGAAGAGGAAGAATTGCCATTTTAATACTCTTCGAAAATCTCTTCAAACCACGTCAACTTCACCTTGCCGTGGGTATAGGTAACTGACTTCGTCAATCTAATCTACAACCTCAAAGCAGTGTTTTGAGCAACCTGCGGCTAGCTTCCTAGTTTGCTCTTTGGTTTTCATTGAGTATAAACATTGAAAAGTCTGAGTTGGTGTCAGACTTTTTATCTTGCCAAAGTCAGACTTTTTTCTTGACTATTTCTGACCAAGTGATACAATAGAACTATGAATTAGCACTCATATATAAAGAGTGCTAATGATATGTATTTCATCATGGAGGAAAACAGATGTTGAAACCATTAGGAGACCGTGTGGTCTTAAAAATCGAAGAAAAAGAACAAACTGTTGGAGGCTTTGTCCTTGCGGGCTCAGCCCAAGAAAAAACAAAAACAGCCCAAGTTGTAGCTACTGGACAAGGGGTTCGTACCTTGAACGGTGACTTGGTTGCTCCAAGTGTTAAGCCTGGAGACCGTGTCTTAGTTGAAGCCCACGCTGGTATTGATGTCAAAGATGGCGATGAGAAGTACATCATCGTTGGCGAAGCTAACATCTTGGCTATCATTGAAGAATAGAAGGAGAAAGTAAGTATGTCAAAAGAAATTAAATTTTCATCTGATGCTCGTTCAGCTATGGTCCGTGGTGTCGATATCCTTGCAGACACTGTCAAAGTAACCTTGGGACCAAAAGGTCGTAATGTTGTGTTGGAAAAATCATTTGGCTCACCATTGATTACCAATGACGGGGTGACCATTGCCAAAGAAATCGAGTTGGAAGACCATTTTGAAAATATGGGTGCCAAATTGGTATCAGAAGTAGCTTCAAAAACCAATGATATCGCAGGTGACGGAACGACAACTGCAACTGTCTTGACCCAAGCTATCGTCCGCGAAGGAATCAAAAACGTCACTGCGGGTGCCAACCCAATCGGTATCCGTCGTGGGATTGAAGCAGCAGTTGCCGCAGCTGTAGAAGCCTTGAAAAACAATGCTATTCCAGTTGCTAATAAAGAAGCCATCGCTCAAGTTGCTGCCGTATCTTCTCGTTCTGAGAAAGTCGGCGAATACATCTCTGAAGCCATGGAAAAAGTTGGTAAAGATGGTGTCATCACTATTGAAGAATCACGTGGTATGGAAACAGAGCTTGAAGTCGTAGAAGGAATGCAGTTTGACCGCGGTTATCTATCACAGTACATGGTGACAGATAGCGAAAAAATGGTGGCGGACCTTGAAAATCCATACATTTTGATTACTGACAAGAAGATTTCAAATATCCAAGAAATCTTGCCACTTCTAGAAAGTATTCTTCAAAGCAACCGTCCTCTCTTGATTATTGCAGATGATGTGGATGGTGAAGCTCTTCCGACTCTTGTATTGAACAAGATTCGTGGAACCTTCAATGTCGTAGCTGTCAAAGCACCTGGCTTCGGTGACCGTCGTAAGGCTATGTTAGAAGACATCGCTATCTTGACAGGAGGAACAGTCATCACAGAAGATCTTGGTCTTGAATTGAAAGATGCGACAATTGAGGCGCTTGGTCAAGCAGCTAGAGTAACTGTGGACAAAGATAGCACTGTTATCGTAGAAGGTGCTGGAAATCCTGAAGCTATTTGTCACCGTGTTGCAGTTATCAAGTCACAAATCGAAACCACAACTTCTGAATTCGACCGTGAAAAACTCCAAGAACGATTGGCTAAATTGTCAGGTGGTGTCGCAGTCATCAAGGTCGGAGCTGCAACTGAAACTGAGTTGAAAGAAATGAAACTCCGCATCGAAGATGCCCTCAACGCTACTCGTGCAGCCGTTGAAGAAGGAATCGTTGCAGGTGGTGGAACTGCTCTTGCCAATGTCATTCCAGCCGTTGCTGATTTGGAATTGACAGGAGATGAAGCGACAGGACGCAATATTGTTCTTCGTGCCTTGGAAGAACCTGTTCGCCAAATCGCCCACAATGCGGGATTCGAAGGTTCTATTGTTATTGACCGCTTGAAGAATGCTGAACTTGGTATAGGCTTCAACGCAGCAACTGGCGAATGGGTCAACATGATTGAAGAAGGAATCATTGACCCAGTGAAAGTGAGCCGTTCAGCCCTTCAAAATGCAGCCTCTGTAGCTAGCTTGATTTTAACAACAGAAGCAGTCGTAGCCAATAAACCGGAACCAGTAGCCCCAGCTCCAGCAATGGATCCAAGCATGATGGGCGGTATGATGTAAGCTTTCTGTAGAAAGCAACTTATAAAAAACACAAAAGGAGGGAATGCCTACCCCTCCTTTTTATGATATTCACTTCTAAATAGATTTGAGCTCTCCTAACTTATATGATAAAATAAGACTAGAAGAAGGAGAAGAACATGATCGATGTAGAAGAAATTCTGAGCAAGATGAATCTCAATCAGAAGATTAATTATGACCGTGTCATGCAGAAAATGGTTCAGGTTTGGGAGAAAAATGAGCAACGTCCAACTATTCTCATGCATGTTTGCTGTGCTCCTTGTAGTACCTACACCCTAGAATACCTGACAAAATACGCTGATGTGACTATCTATTTTGCCAATTCCAATATTCATCCTAAGGCAGAATACCACAAGCGGGCTTACGTCACCAAGAAATTTGTCAGTGATTTCAATGAGCGAACAGGAAATACGGTCCAGTATTTAGAAGCGCCCTACGAACCCAATGAATACCGGAAGTTAGTCAGAGGACTGGAAGAAGAACCAGAAGGTGGAGACCGTTGCAAGGTTTGTTTTGACTACCGTCTGGACAAAACAGCACAGGTAGCTATGGACTTGGGCTTTGACTACTTTGGTTCAGCTTTGACCATCAGTCCCCATAAGAATTCTCAAACCATCAACAGCATCGGAATTGATGTGCAAAAGATTTACACAACCCACTATCTTCCAAGTGATTTCAAGAAAAATCAAGGCTACAAACGTTCAGTGGAGATGTGCGAGGAGTATGATATCTATCGTCAATGTTATTGTGGATGCGTCTATGCAGCTCAAGCTCAGAACATTGACCTTGTTCAGGTTAAGAAGGATGCCACAGCTTTCTTGTTGGATAAGGATGTTGAAAAAGATTATTCTCATATCAAGTTTACTGTCACTAAATTAGATATATAGCAATTAACCCAGCTTCCAGGCTGGGTTTTTCCAATAAAAAAACCAGGGCTCTCACCCCGGCTTGACAACTTTACCGATTCTTTAGTTCTATGTAGCGTTTGTACCAAATGTTGACATAGGCCTCTGAGAAAGGACCGCGTCCATTGTTGATCCAATCAACAAGGATTTTAACATGCTCTTTCAAAATATAGTCTAAATCATCAGAATACTTCATTTTGCGTTTATGGCGTTCATATTCTTCAACGTCCAAGAGACGCTTTTCACCATCAGTGAAAACCTTGACATCCAAATCATAATCAATGTATTTCAGGGCTTCTTCATCTAGATAGTAGGGGCTGGCCATATTGCAATAGTAGGAAATCCCATTATCACGAATCATGGCAATGATATTAAACCAATATTTTTTGTGAAAGTAAACAATAGCCGGTTCTCGAGTCACCCAACGACGACCGTCACTTTCGGTAACAAGTGTGTGGTCGTTGACGCCAATAATAGCGTTCTCTGTTGTTTTTAGTACCATGGTGTCCCGCCAAGTACGGTGGAGGCTTCCATCATGCTTATAACTTTGAATTGTAATAAAGTCGCCTTCTTTTGGAAGTTTCATAACTAACCAACTTTCTACAATTTATAAGTTTATCGTTTACTATTATATCATAAATCGGTCTAATTTTTTTGAATTTTACACGAAAATATTAAAGATATTCTCTGAGAGCGCTGGCTATATCCGAAAAATCATAGCCTTTTCTAGCTAAAACTTGGGTTAAACGCTGTTTAAGTTCGTATCCTTCATACTTTCGAGCATATTTAGAATATTGTTTATCCAGTTCTTTAAAAATGAGCTCTTGAGTCGTTTCTTGGTCAACTTGACTATCCAAGTCATCAAAAGCAATTTTAGCATCAGAATAGGAGAAGCCTTTGTTCGTTAAGTTTTGGATAATCTTATCTTGCAAGGCACGAGCGGGAAGCTTTCCATTGTATTTTTTAAGCAGTTTTTCTGCAACACGTTGAGCAATCTCTGAAAAATCAAAATCCTTTAAAACCTCTTCAATAGTTGATTTGGCAATCCCTTTTTGAGACAGTTTTTGAGCTAGCACATAGGGTCCCTTATCTCCAGAAAGTTGATTGGCATTGATGATGGAATAAGCATACTGATGGTCATTAATCCAGTTATCTTCTTTTAGGTTAGCGATAACTTGACTAGTGATTTTTTCATCAAGATCATACTTTTTCAGATACTCACGAACTTCCTTTTCGGTTCGAGCTTTAAATGATAGATGGTAGAGGGCGAGATTCTTACCATAAGAAAACTGAGCAAAGCCCTGTATCTCGATTAATTCTTCCTTGCTGATCACCTTATCTTTAGACAACATAAAACGGACAATGGTATCTTCCGTGATATAAGAGGTTTGCTGTCCATCTAACTCCATCAAGTAGAGACGTTTTTTCTTTTCAAGTTTTGTGATTTTCATAGTTCTATTATACCCTAAAATGTGATAAGATAGGGGTATGAATCTGAAAGTCAAACAAAAAATACCTTTAAAAATCAAGCGGATGGGTATCAATGGTGAGGGAATCGGTTTCTACCAGAAAACCCTCGTTTTTGTGCCAGGCGCCCTCAAAGGAGAAGATATCTATTGTCAGATTACTTCTGTTAAACGTAACTTTGTTGAAGCCAAATTACTAAAGGTTAATAAGAAGTCTAAATTTCGAGTCGTACCAGCTTGTACGATTTATAATGAATGTGGTGGTTGCCAAATCATGCACCTCCACTACGATAAACAGTTAGAGTTCAAAACGGATTTGCTCCACCAAGCCCTGAAAAAATTTGCTCCTGCAGGATATGAAAACTATGAAATCCGTCCAACTATCGGAATGCAGGAACCAAAGTACTACCGTGCTAAGCTTCAATTTCAGACTCGAAAATTTAAAAATCAGGTCAAAGCAGGTTTGTATGCGCAAAACTCTCATTATCTCGTAGAGTTAAAAGACTGCTTGGTGCAAGATAAAGAAACCCAAGTGATTGCTAACCGCCTAGCTGAACTTCTTACTTACCACCAAATTCCAATTACAGATGAGAGAAAAACGCTCGGCGTTCGCACCATCATGGTACGTCGAGCAAGAAAAACAGGACAAGTCCAGATAATCATCGTCACAAATCGTCAGCTTAATTTAACCCAGCTAGTAAAAGACTTAGTTAAAGATTTTCCAGAAGTCGTCACGGTTGCTGTCAATACAAATACAGCAAAAACAAGTGAAATCTATGGTGAAAAGACGGAAATTATTTGGGGTCAAGAGAGTATTCAAGAAGGAGTACTGGACTATGAGTTTTCTCTCTCCCCTCGAGCGTTCTATCAGCTTAATCCTGAGCAGACAGAAATTCTCTATAGTGAAGCAGTTAAGGCACTGGAGGTTGGCGAAGAAGATCATCTGATTGATGCCTATTGCGGTGTTGGGACAATCGGATTTGCCTTCGCAAATAAGGTCAAGAGTCTCAGAGGAATGGACATTATTCCGGAAGCCATAGAAGATGCCAAGAGAAATGCTCAGAGAATGGGGTTTGACAATACCCATTACGAAGCGGGAACAGCAGAAGAGATTATTCCACGCTGGTATCAAGAAGGCTACCGAGCGGATGCATTGATAGTCGATCCTCCTCGTACAGGTTTAGATGATAAGCTATTGGATACCATTCTGACCTATGTTCCAGACAAAATGGTCTATGTATCCTGCAATGTTTCGACCTTGGCACGAGATTTGGTTAAACTAGTAAAAGTCTATGATCTCCAGTATATCCAGTCGGTCGATATGTTTCCCCACACTGCACGGACAGAAGCAGTGGTTAAGTTAGTGAAGAAAAGAAAAAATTAAATTCACTGAAAAAAGTTCTTGACAAAGGTAAAAAAGTAGGTATAATAGAAAGAGTTGAAAAGCTCAGGTCCGTTGGTCAAGGGGTTAAGACACCGCCTTTTCACGGCGGTAACACGGGTTCGAATCCCGTACGGACTATGGTGTATTGCGGCTAAAAAAACTTGAAAAAAGTTTTAAAAATCTGTTGACAGAGACAGGTAGCTGTGATATACTAATATAGTTGTCGCTTGAGAGAGATTGAGTGACAAAGACCTTTGAAAACTGAACAAGACGAACCAATGTGCAGGGCACTATAACTGAAGTTATAGTACTGAACAATGAAAAAACAATAAATCTGTCAGTGACAGAAATGAGTGAGAACTCAAACTTTTAATGAGAGTTTGATCCTGGCTCAGGACGAACGCTGGCGGCGTGC